>CAMKMK010000120.1 GCA_946413885.1 uncultured Prevotellaceae bacterium | reverse complement strand
ATAATTCATATCTAAATCTTCATGAATTCATTAATAAACTGATCACCTTCCAGAAGTCCACACGAACCTTCCTTGGCAGAATCCTCATCAAAAGACTGCACGGAATCGGCTTCTATGCCTGGGTAATAGATGCAGAATGGAACAGGCTCATTCGTGTGAGTCCTCAACTCACAAGGTGTAGGATGGTCAGGAAGAAGGGCCACAGCGACAGGTTCATCCCATTTTTCCAATTCCGTCAGAATAGGTCCCACCAAACGATGATCCAAATCTGTGATTGTCTGTAATTTCAGGGATACATCTCCGTCATGCCCTGCCTCATCGCTGGCTTCCACATGCAGATAAACGAAATCGTTGGTACGAAGCGCATTCAGAGCAGCTTGGGCCTTACCTTCATAATTGGTATCGTAGAGTCCCGTAGCTCCATCCACATTGATAAACTGCAAACCAGCATAATGACCGATACCGCGAATCAAATCCACTGCCGTTATCACGGCTCCTTTTTTAATTTGGGGATAGGTAACTGTCAGAGGCGTCATCTTTGGACGGTATCCTCCACCCCATGGCCATATACTGTTGGCAGGATCCTTTCCTTCTGCCACACGCTGTTTGTTCAGAGGATGATCAAGAAGCAATTCCTGGCTTTTGTATACCAAATCTGTAAGCAAAGCGGTTGTCTCCTCTGCCTCCCTGCATTCTGCCTGAAGCATATAGGGACGGAATGGTTTCTCTGGGATATCATGAGGGGGAGTACATCTTAATCGCTTGTCACCACCTTTTACAACCAACAGATGACGATATTGCACACCTGTATAAAAATGTATACGTTGGGAACCAAGATGTTTCTGAAGATACTTTATCAGGACATCACCCTCTTCTGTTTCCAATCGGCCACAAGAATGATTCTTCAATATATCCCCTTCCACACATATCAAGTTGCATCGCAAAGCCAAATCACCTTCTTCAAGTTCAACGCCTATACTGGCAGCCTCCAAAGGTCCTCTTCCTTCGTAAGTCAAATGTTGGTCATATCCCAGAATGCTACTATTAGCAACTTCACTGCCAGGATGGAAGCCATCAGGCACAGTCTTCAGGAGACCATTTCGACCCATACGAGCCAACTTGTCGAAATGAGGCGTATCGGCATATTGCAAGAGAGTTTTACCTCCCAAAGCATCAGAATGCCAATCTGCCATTCCATCACCTAAGATTATCAAATGCTTCATACTGATTTCTATGCAAGAGACATGATATCAGCAAACACACCAGCGGCAGTTACACTTGCCCCAGCCCCATATCCCTGAATCAGCATGGGATACTCTTTATAGCGCTCTGTGGTAAGCATGACAATATTGTTTGAACCTTCCAACACATAGAAAGGATGATCGCGATTGAATTCCTCAAGGGAAACACTGGCTTTGCCATCCACGAATTTCGCTACAAAGCGCCAAGCCTTCTCTTCTTTCTCCAATATCTGACGGCGAGCCTCGAATCCAGCATCCAATGAAGGCAAGTTTTTCCAGAAGTCCTCTATGGATCCGTCGAAGAACTCTTGAGGTATCAGAGGATTAGCCTCCACATCCTCCTGATTGATTTCGTAACCTGCCTCACGAACCAAAATCACCAACTTACGGATTACATCACGACCACTCAAATCCACACGAGGATCTGGCTCGCTATAACCCTCAGCCTTAGCCATTTCCACTGTCTTGCTGAAAGGTATGTCATGACTAATGGTATTGAAGATGAAATTGAGGGTGCCACTCAGCACAGCCTCGATACGCAGTATTTTGTCTCCACTATTTCTCAAGTCATTGATTGTGCGGATAATGGGAAGACCTGCACCCACGTTGGTCTCGAAAAGGAATTTCACCCCTCGTTTCTGAGCAATTTCCTTCAATTCCTTGTAATTGGCATAATCACTGCTGGCCGCAATCTTATTGGCTGCCACCACATTAATGTTACGATCCAAGAAGTCCTTATATAGCCCTGCCACTTCAGCACTTGCAGTACAATCCACAAAGACGCTGTTGAATATGTTCATGCCTATCACCTCATCATGGAGGCGCTGTATATCGCTTGGCGCAGAAGCTTTCAGTTGCTCACGATAGTTCTCCAAGTCAAATCCTTCGCGTTTAAACATGGCATTGTGTCCGCTTGCAATGCCCACCACGTTGAGTTTCAAACGCAGTTCTCGTTTAAGTTTCTCCTGCTGGTGATGAATCTGCTCAATCAGGCTGCTACCCACCGTACCTACTCCACAAATGAAAAGGTTGAGTACCTGATACTCACTCAGAAAAAAGGAGTCGTGGATTACATTGAGTGCCTTTCGAAGGTAATTCGCATTGATCACAAAAGAGATGTTGGTCTCGCTGGCACCTTGGGCACATGCAATCACACTGATACCACTGCGCCCCAGCGTATTGAACAATTTACCTGCAATACCAGGTGTATGCTTCATGTTCTCACCCACGATAGCAACCGTAGCCAAACCGGATTCAGCTGCCATAGGATACATAGCACCATCTTCTATCTCCTTGGCAAATTCCTCGTTCAAAACACGACAAGCTGCCTCTGCATCCACATCCTGCACGCCAATACTGGTGTTGTTCTCAGAGGAGGCTTGACTAACCATAAAGACAGAGATTCCATTGTCGGCCAAACACGTGAAGATGCGACGATTCACACCAATGACGCCCACCATGGATAGACCAGAGACTGTTATCAGAGTCGTTCCTTTAATGCTGGAGATACCCTTGATACTTTTTGAATCGACCTTGACATCATCCTTAATGATAGAACCTGGAGCATCTGGATTGAAAGTGTTCTTCACCAGAATAGGGATGTGCTTCACACATACGGGGTATATCGTGGGCGGATAAACAACCTTGGCACCAAAATTGCAAAGCTCCATTGCCTCCACGTAACTTAATTCTGGAATCACATAAGCCGAACTAATTACGCGAGGATCAGCTGTCATGAAACCATCCACATCGGTCCATATCTCCAGCGAAGTCGCTCCAAGAGCGGCTGCAATGATACTGGCTGTATAATCACTACCCCCTCTACCCAAATTGGTTACCTCACCACTCACGGCATCCGTGCTAATGAAACCACCTACGATACTTATCTGAGGAATGGTCTTCCATGTTTCTCTGACCAGTTTATAAGTCAACTCCGTTGATAACCTGATACGTCCAGACTTTGTCTCAGTCTTGATAAACTTACGGCTATCAAACCATTCAGCACCGCGAATCAGAGTAGTCACGATGTAACTGCTGATACGCTCTCCGTATGAAACGATGGCCGATAAGGTCTTTGGACTCAAGTCGCGAATCAGATACACACCCTGATAGATGCTGCGCAGTTCCTCCAAAAGACCTTTCACAACAGTCATCAAGGTATCCTTTTCCTTACCTTCAGGAATGACAGCATTGAGCATCTCCTCATGACGCTCGGCTATTTCCCCAAAAGATTTCTGGTATAGCGGGTCACCTTCCACCGCCATATAACTCGTCTTGATGAGTTTGTCTGTTATGCCGCCTAAGGCGCTAACCACAACAATGACGGACTCGGACTGAGCCTCTACAATTTTTTTTACGTTCAGAATGCTATCTACGGAACCTACAGATGTACCGCCAAACTTGAGTACTTTCATCCCTCAAACTATCCTATTCAATAAAATTTGTGCAAAAATAACAATAAAATCCCAATTATCTGACCAAAAGAAAAATTATTTGTACTTTTGCTGAGTATTTCATTCACAACATGACTCACGAATTCAATCTTAGAGTATTACCTGAGGAGGCTTACAACGAGCAATCCATAATATCATATTTAGCTCGAGAGAAGAGTTTGCAAGCCAATGCTATCCGCATAATCAAGCGTAGCATCGATGCTCGACAAAGAACAATTTACGTCAATCTAACCCTCCGTGCCTACGTGGATGAGCAACCAGAAGAATTGGAGTACACCCCTATCGTATATCGTGACGTCAGCGATTGTCCTGAAGTGATTATCGTAGGTGCAGGACCTGGTGGCCTTTTTGCAGCTCTTCGTTTGATTGAGTTGGGGTGTCGTCCTGTCGTGGTGGAACGAGGCAAGGATGTACACGAGCGCAAAAAAGACATTGCTTGCATCCGTGTTAACCAAATTGTGAACCCTGAAAGCAATTATTCCTTTGGAGAAGGTGGTGCTGGCACTTTCAGCGATGGCAAGCTTTATACGCGCAGCAAGAAACGTGGCAACTGTGAGAAAATTCTAAATGTATTTGTTCAGCATGGAGCAAGTCCCAACATATTAGTGGATGCGCATCCTCACATTGGAACAGATAAGCTCCCCCGTGTCATCGAGAACATGCGCAACACTATCTTGCGATGCGGAGGTGAGGTTCATTTCCAGTCGAAGATGACCTCCATCCTTATTGAGAAAAAACATGTGACAGGTATTGAGGTGGAATCAAACGGACATCATTCGACCATCTCTGCCCAAGCTGTTATATTGGCAACTGGACATTCTGCACGTGATGTTTATCGATGGTTGGCCCAGAATAATGTTCATATTGAAGCTAAAGGATTGGCTGTTGGCGTTCGTTTGGAACACCCTGCATTGCTGATTGATCAAATCCAGTATCACAATCGTCAGGGTCGTGGAAAATGGCTTCCTGCTGCCGAATACAGCCTGGTACAGCAAGTGGACGGACGTGGAGTTTACAGTTTCTGCATGTGTCCAGGAGGTTTCGTTGTGCCTGCCGCCAGTGGTCCTCAGCAGATTGTGGTCAATGGAATGAGTCCCAGTAATCGTGGAGGGAAATGGAGCAACTCAGGTATGGTGGTCGAACTCCATCCTGAAGATCTTCCTTCCGACACGTCACACGATGATCCTCTTTGCATGATGTACTTTCAAGAAGAATTAGAGCGCCAAAGTTGGCTCCAAGGTAATCAAAAACAGACGGCTCCTGCCCAGCGCATGACAGATTTTGTCAATGGGCGTCTTTCAGCTGACCTCAATCCTTCTTCCTATGCACCTGGGCTTATTGCCAGTCCTCTCCATTTCTGGCTTCCTAAGTTTGTTAGTGATCGCCTTCGTCAGGCTTTCCGTATTTGGGGAAAGCAGAAGCGTGGTTTCCTCACTTCCGATGCCACTGTGATAGGTGTGGAATCTCGCACCAGCAGCCCTGTACGCATTGTAAGAAATAATGAAACCCTTCAGCATATCACTATCCAAGGGCTCTTTCCCTGTGGCGAAGGTGCAGGCTATGCAGGAGGTATTGTCAGTGCAGGAATCGATGGCGAGCGTTGTGCCGAGGCGGCAGCGGACTACCTAACCAAATAACTCACGTACTGCATCAGCCACTTTCTTCACGGGTACCAATTCTATACTGTATTGTCTGGGATCTATCCCATAAAGATTTCTGGCAGGCAGCACAATCCGTCGGAATCCCAGTTTCTGAGCTTCTCCAATTCGTTGCTCTATTCTGGCCACAGGGCGTATCTCGCCACTTAATCCCACTTCTCCTGCCAAGCAGACATCGCTGTCAATGGGAGTATCAACATTACTGCTCAGCACAGCAGCTATAACACTCAAGTCAATGGCCGGATCTGTCACACGTAATCCACCTGCTATGTTCAGGAAGACATCCTTTTGAGCTAATTTAAATCCAACCCTCTTCTCCAGCACAGCCAACAACATGTTCAACCTTCGGCCATCAAAACCAGTTGTACTTCTTTGGGCTGTTCCATAGGCTGCCGTGCTAACCAATGCCTGGGTTTCTATCAGGAAGGGACGCACACCCTCGATGGCACCAGCTATAGCCACACCTGACAGACCTTCACGATTATCCGTCAAAAGTAATTCGCTGGGATTCGACACTTGTCGTAATCCATCATGACGCATCTCATAGATACCCAATTCACTGGTACTTCCAAATCGGTTCTTGATGCTTCTCAAAATACGATACATGTAATGTTGATCGCCCTCAAATTGCAAGACAGTATCCACAATGTGTTCCAACACTTTGGGACCTGCCAACGAACCTTCTTTGTTGATATGTCCAATCAATAGAATCGATACACCCCCACCTTTAGCATATTTCAACAAGCTGGCAGCACACTCGCGGATCTGGGTCAGACTGCCAGGGCTGGACTCCACACTATCAGTCTGAATAGTTTGAATAGAATCTATCACCACCAAATCAGGCTGCGTTTCCTCAATCTGCAGAAAGATTTGTTCCAGATTGGTCTCACAAAGAACCAGCAGATCACTTTCTGCCTCAGCATTGTCTTTTTTCGATTTCCTTAATCTGTCGGCTCTCAACTTCAATTGACGGGCACTCTCCTCACCACTTACATAAAGAATCTTTTTCCCCTTCAGGTTCAGTACAGTCTGCAGAATCAAAGTGCTTTTCCCAATTCCTGGTTCGCCACCCAGCAAGACCAGGCTACCATGAACCAAGCCACCTCCCAAAACACGGTTCAACTCCACATCATGCATGTCCATTCTTGGTGTCTCGTCGGCATGGATATCATTCACGGGTATAGGATGTGAACGGTTATCATCCTCCACGCCAGCTGCTTTCAAGGCAGCTCGAACTGCTCCATTAGCAGGTTTCTCGCTACGGATAGTCAGTTCCTTCATTGTGTTCCATCGACCACAAGAAGGACACTTCCCTACCCATTTTACACTCTCTTGACCACAATAGTCGCAAACATAAACAGTCTTGTCCTTCAATGCCATCTTGTTCCTTACTGTTTCTTTTGATATACACGAACGTAATCCACCTCCATCGTAATGGGCAATGCCTCATCATCCACACCACGACTGCCACCCCAATCGCCACCCCATGCCAAGTTCAGGATAATGTAAAAGGGTTTATCGAAAGGCCAAGCATCTACCGTTCCTTCATTCTTATATTCCAATAATTGCTCACCATCCACATAGAAGAGCATGTGTTCGGCTGTCCATTCCATACCATACACATGGAAATCCCCTTCTGAGCCCTCCACAATACGATGACCATTCTCAATGGGCGTTCCTGTGTTGTTGTACTTGCGGGTATGAATAGTAGAATGAATCATATTGGGATCACCGCCTATCTCTTCCATGATGTCTATCTCGCCACAAGCAGGCCAGCGTCCACCTTCGACAGGCATCATCCAGAATGC
>CAMKMK010000119.1 GCA_946413885.1 uncultured Prevotellaceae bacterium | reverse complement strand
ATTACGGGTGCTCCAGTGGAACATCTTGATTTTAAGGATGTCACGTATTGGGACGAGATTAACAGTATCTTCTCTTGGGCTCGTACGCATGTCACCAGTACTTTGTATATATGCTGGGCTGCTCAGGCGGCACTCTATTCCTATTACGGAATTCCCAAGTATCCATTATCCCAGAAGATGTTTGGCATCTTTCCTCAGACTCCTTTGGACCCTAAGTTGCCTATTTTCCGAGGATTCGACGATGTTTTCTATATGCCTCATAGTCGTCATACTGAGATTCGACGTGAGGATATTCTTAAAGTGCCTGAACTGAGTCTTATTGCTGAGAGTTCATTTTGTGGAGTTTCTATGGTGATGGCACGTGGTGGACGTGAGATTTTCGTTACAGGACATGCTGAGTATGCTCCTAACACGCTTGACACAGAGTATAAGCGCGATTTGGCAAAAGGGCTTCCTATCCAGATACCTTACAATTACTACAAGAATGATGACCCTGAGCAGGGGCCACTTGTCTCATGGCGGGCTCATGGGAATCTGCTGTTCTCCAATTGGCTTGACTATTACGTATATCAGGAGACACCTTTCAATATTGACGATATTCATTGAACCAGATAGAGTTACTTTCTCCTGCAAGAAATTTAGAATGCGGTATCGCGGCTATTGACCACGGTGCTGATGCTGTATATATTGGTGCTCCACGCTTTGGTGCACGCTCTGCTGCAGGAAACAGTATTGATGACATTGCTCGTTTGTGTGAATATGCTCATCAGTTTGGTTCCCGTATTGATGTGACAGTCAACACGATACTCTATGACTCTGAACTCGAAGAAACACGCCAGATGATATGGGAACTCTATCGTGTTGGGGTGGATGCGCTTATTGTGCAGGATATGGCTCTTCTGGAGATGGATCTTCCACCTATTGCCCTTCATGCCAGTACTCAGATGGACAATCGAACACCAGAGAAGGCTCGTTGGCTTCAATCGTTGGGATTCGAACAGATTGTTTTGGCTCGTGAACTCTCTATTGATCAGATTCGTCAGATTCATCAGTCTGTTCCTAACGTGAAGCTGGAGGCTTTTGTTCATGGAGCTCTTTGTGTATCCTATAGTGGACAATGCTATGCTTCACAATATTGCTTTAATCGTAGTGCCAATAGGGGTGAATGTGCTCAATTCTGTCGTCTTCGTTTCATGCTTCAGGATGCTCGTGGTACAATAATATCACGTGATCGTTACCTTCTCTCCTTGCGTGACATGAATCGCTGTTCTTCTCTTGAAGAGATGATGGATGCAGGTGTACGTTCGTTCAAGATTGAGGGGCGTCTTAAGGATGTATCATACGTTAAGAATATCACTGCTTATTACCGTCAACGGATAGATGCTATCTTAAGACGACGTCCTGAGTATTTTCGTTCATCACTGGGACATGAGACATATACGTTCAAGCCTGACCCTCAACGTAGTTTCAATCGTGGCTTTACTGAGTATTTCCTACATGGTCGTACGCCAGACATCACTTCGCCTCAGAGTCCCAAGAGTATTGGCCAACCAGTTGGAGAGGTAAAAGAGGTTCGTCGTGATTGTATTGTTGTGGCAGGTACTGTACCTTTTTCCAACGGAGATGGGCTTTGCTTTATAGATTCGGAAGGTCGTCTTCAAGGTTTCCGTGTGAATAGAGTGGAAAGCAATCATCTCTATCCTGCCCAGATGCCTCAGATTCGTCCACGTACTCCTCTCTTTCGCAATTTTGATCAACAATGGGAACGCTTACTTTCACGTCTATCTTCAACTCGTAAGATATTTGTTGATTGGATGTTATCAGAATGTGAATCAGGTTTTTCTTTAACCATTATTCGTGAAGATGGTGTTCAGGTCACAGAGTCTTTTCCTTATGAACATCAGTTGGCACGAACCGACCAGAGACAAGGTGTCCAAGAACAGCTTTCCCGCTTAGGGGATACTATCTACGAAGCCCGTCATATTGATATATGTTTCACTCAACCTTGGTTCATTCCTCACAGTGTTTTGGCAGAATGGAAGAGGCGAATGCTTCTTTCGCTTTCATCACTATCTTCATCTCTGTCTTCGTCTTCAGATTCCTCATTTTCTTCTCATCCATCAGAGGTAGAAACTGTGGTGGAAAATAGTTCTTTCCTCCTCAATGTCTCCAATCGACTCTCTCGACAATTCTATCAGAAACGGGGTGTCACTTCTATCGAGCCTGCTATGGAGATTACTCCAGACTCATCGCCCCAAAGCAGTACGGCATTGATGTTTTGTCGTCATTGTCTGCGTTATTCCTTGGGTTTTTGTGCGCGTAATGGGGGAAAGCGCAGTCCTTTCGTTGAACCTTTCTATCTTGTATCTCAGGATGGACGACGTTTCCCTCTTGAGTTTGATTGCAAAAACTGTCAGATGATTGTCCACCATGCGTAATATTGCCATCTTCATCTTGTCCGCATTGTTTCTCAATGCTTGCTGCTATCCTCAGCAGAGAGATGGGCGTCCTTATGGTGTCAATTATAACTTCGAGTTTTGGGGCGACAGTCTGATTCTGCAATCTGATCAACCCACTCATAATCAGCCTATAAGTGCAGTGTTGGATAGCAGCAATGTCGTTTATCATGGAGATCCTCTTGTGGTTGCTCAGATTATGGTTATCCCTGAGGATTCGTTGGATAGCGTATGGGTCAAGGTTGCTCGCGACCAGCTTACTATGGGATGGACTCATGAGAGTGACCTGATTGCTAATGCTGTTCCTTCTGATCCCATCAGTCAGTTCATATATCTCTTCAGCCAGCGTCATTTCTGGTATTTCATGGTATTTCTTATCTGCTTGCTTCTCTTCATGGTCATTCAGCGAGTACGTCGTAGGCATTACCATATCGTACACTTCCGCGATATTGCTACTTGTTATCCTACACTCCTCACCCTCACGTTAAGTTCAAGCGCAGTACTTTATGCCAGTATCCAGAAATTTGTTCCGGAGACTTGGGTTCATTTCTATTATCATCCTACCCTTAATCCCTTCGAACTCCCTTTTATTCTTGCACTCTTCCTTTCTTCCATCTGGCTGATTATTATCTTATTGGTCGCTACGCTTGAGGAAGTCAGTCGTCAACTTCGCTTCTCAGAAGCCATCATATATCTGCTTTCACTTTTTGGCGTTTGTGTACTTTGTTATATGGTTTTCTCCATCCTCACGTTGTATTGGGTGGGTTATCTGCTTTTCTTCCTCTATATTGCATGGGCGCTGTGGCGTTATTTCTGTTACTTCCGTCCTCGCTATATTTGTGGCAAATGTGGTTCTAAACTTCATGATTTGGGACGATGTCCTCGATGTGGGGCGATGAATGAATAATCATTGAATAATCAAATAATGAAAAAAATGCTCTCTTTATCTAATCTGTTACGTTCTCTCTCCTGCATGGAAAGGAAGAGAAATTTCTTTATCTTCTTTCTCCTCAGTCTTATCTCTGTTCCCATTAATGCTGAGTTGCAAACTGGTCAGGTTGTTCGTCTTTCCATTGGTGGCAGAGTCCTCTCCACTGAGGATTCCAGCCTTGATGTTGGGAAACCAGTCGTGATGTGGACAGAAACGAATACTAATTCCCAGCGTTGGCTCCTTGAGCAGAACGATAAGGGTGGTTACTATATCACCAACGTGTATAGTGGATTCTATCTGGGTGGGATTTCCTCTTCTTCGAATGGTTCTAAAGTGGGTCAGATCAGTCGCGGCAATGCCGTTAATCGTGGTTCATGGGAGCTTGTTCCTGTGGAGGGCTTGGAGGACACTTATCAGATTTTCATCAATACCAATCGTCGTGTCTGTCTCTCAGCTGCTGCCACTGTTTCTGAAGGCAGCGATCTTACTCTTGTTACCGCTTCTTCTGCAGATGCTTCACGTGTACAGTTTCGTATTGAGGAAGCAACGGCTGTACCCAATCAACTAACGGCAGAGATTCGCGAAGAGATGATGGATCGATGGATGGACCAGTATTACCACAAGGCTTCCACAGGTCACGTCATTGGTAAAGGAGGTTGGTGGGGCGATGCTGAAATGTTTGAGGTTGTATTGGATGCCTATGAGACTACAGGATTTCAGGAGTACGCCACCATGTTTGATGAGCTATACAAGAATTTCTGTCAACGTAATGGTACTGATTGGACAGGCAACAGCTACAACGATGATATTGCCTGGATGTGTATAGCTTGTGTGCGTGCTTATCTTCTTACGGGTAATACTGATTATCGCACCAAGGCTAAGACTAACTTTGATGCCATGTATAAACGTGCGAATGCTTATGGCGACAACACACTCATTTGGTGTCAGGGTAAATCAGGAACCAACAGTTGCATTAACGGCCCTGCATGTGTGGCAGCATGTTATCTTGCCATCGCTACAGGCCTCGAGAGTTACTATACCAAGGCACGCAATACCTATATGGGTGAGCGGGCTATCCTTTATGCTTTCTCCAATGGTTCTTTCACAGGTCAGGTATATGATTCTTACGACACCAACAATAAGAAGGTTGGCAACACATGGTCCAGCACTTACAATCAAGGTACTTGTCTTGGTGCAGCCGTAATGCTCTACAATCACTTTGGCGATGAGATGTTCCGTCGTGATGCTGATGCAATTGTCTCCTGGACGAAAAGCAATCTGGCCAACAGCAACGGGATTATCAAGGTGTGTCAGACAGCTACAGGTGACCTTACGGGTTTCAAGGGTATCCTCATGCGCTATATCCGTCGTTATGCAGCCGATTTGGATCATCCTGAAAACTATGATTGGTTGGCAAAGAACGCTTTCCAGGCTTGGAACAATCGCAACTCAAAAGGTATCTCTATGAGTGGATGGCTTCACAAGACACCTGAGAATTTCAATTACTCAGATGGAGGCGATTTCAGGAATGATGGAGTAGGGGCATTCACAGCACTCTCCGCTGCCTACAATGCTCACTTAGGCGTTCAGAATCATCACGATGCATTCAGCACTATCGAGTCTGAAAATTTCAATTTCATCTGCGGTGCCCAGATTACTGCTGAGGAGGAGATGACCGTAGCAGGTCCTTTTTATAATGCTGCCAATATAGGTTACCGCAATGTGGAGTTTGGCAATCGTACCGCCACTCATCTGAATCTTCACATGAATCGTATGCGTGCTTCGTCGCGCCTTAATGTTTATGCTGATGCGCCCAATACAGGAACCCCACTATGTACAGTTGCGCCTGAGGAGACAGGTCAGTGGATTGATGTAACTGTTCCTCTCAATACTCCCCTCGATGGTACTCATGACATCTACTTCTGTGCTGTGGGATCAGCACGAATCCCTTTGCTCAGTATTGACAATTTATCCTTTTCTTCCACTTACAACATCTATCCTGACCTGACCAATAATGGAGGACGATTCACCACCTCACTTCAGACCTCTGACAATCTTGATGCTTTGGGTGATGATCGAACTACGACAGACATTTCAGGTGTCGTTTCTGAGGGTGAGACATGGATTCAGTATTACAGTCCTGCCCCCATTGCTCTTCGTGGCTACAGTCTTTTTTCTGGTCTCTCAGAAGGTCAAGACCCTACAGCATGGCTCCTTCAATATTCCGATGATGGCAACACGTGGGAGACGCTTGATTCACAGCAGGAGCAGACCTTTTCAACTCGTGGCGAACAGCGTTCGTTTGCTGTTTCTTCCAGCGAGACTCATTCCTACTACCGTCTTCTCTTCCCAAGTGTCGAGCCAGGCACCTCGATTTCTTTGTCAGAATGGCAACTGATGGGACGCAGCGTCTCTCAGAATGACATCACCCATGATGGCGGCCAAATGACTTCCGAGGGTTCCACCTTTGTCTATCGCGCTATGGGTAGCTATTTGCTTAGTGCTTATTCAATTACAGGAGGCGATGCAACTGCTTGGAAACTATATGGTTCCACCAATGGAAGCAAGTGGGTGGAGCTTGATTCACAAGACAATCGGATTAGTGATTATCCTACTTCAGCTTACCAAGTCAACTCTACTACGGGTTACATCTTTTATAAATTAGAGATTTCTTCTTCTGCAGATGCTGCTGAGTCTTCCGAAGAATTCCAGTTCCAACTCTTTGGCTCGCTCGATTTTGGACGTTTTCATGCTGATATCACTCAGTTCAGCAGTATTACTGATGCGCTTGGTGGCGATGCATCTCTTCTTTTCGATAAGGATGGTTATACCTACAGCACCAGCGAAGGAGCAACTGATGTGCTTCCTTCTTGGGATATCCGTCTTCCTTTCACCACACGCATCATAGGTTATAGCCTGCTTTCTGCCGATAATGCTGACCTCGCTCCCCAGTCTGTAGCCCTTTATGGCATCGATGATGAAACAGGTGAAGTCACTACGCTCAGCACCCGCAATGTCAACTTGAATCTTCGTGGTCAGCGGGTTACCAATACGGTATCCTCCAGCCGTCAGTTCAATCATCTTCGCCTCGATGTAGGAGCTGTTGCCAACCAAGGCACGCAGGCACGTTTGGCAGAGATGGAAATTTATACCACCACACTCATCGAGGATGAGACTATCGCTCCTCTCCCAGTCTCCATTCAGACTTCTTCTGATGCTGCAACCGCTACTGAGAGTGTGGAGAAACTGATGGATATGAATCGTATGTCTCGTTATCGTACTAGCTTCAATGAGCCAGTTGCCATCACGGTTACTTTTGCTGAGCCTCAACCCATCAAAGCATATACCCTCACTTCTGCCAAGGATGAGCCAATACGAGACCCTCAAGCCTGGACGCTTGAAGCTTCTACAGATGGAACTTCCTGGACAATCATCGACCAGCGTTCAGATCAGGCATTCAGCCAGCGCTATGCCACCCAGTTCTATGATTGCAATGCCGAGGCAGAGTCATTCTCCCAGTATCGTCTTACGATTACTGAGACGGCAGGCTCCAATCAGTTCCATCTGAGTGACCTCCAGTTCCTTCTGACCGCTCGTCCTACAGCAATCCGCAACATCTCCCTCGATCCTGTCCCAACAGACGATTCTCCCCTCTATGATCTTCAGGGCCGCAGAATTCACTCACCTCGTCATGGAGTCTATATCCAAAAAGGTCGAAAGGTCGTCAGATAGTTACTGAGACTTTTCTTCTTTGCTTCTTCAGAGCTACTTGTCGCCAATAAGTTCTACGATGCGGGACATTTGGTTGGGAATGCGGATGCTTTGTGGACATTTAGGCAGACATTGTCCACACTCCATGCATTTCGTGGCCAGTTCCTGTGCTTTCAATTTCTTTTTGAAGCTGTCGCG
>CAMKMK010000118.1 GCA_946413885.1 uncultured Prevotellaceae bacterium | reverse complement strand
AATCCCCCACCTTTTCATCATCAGATTTCAACACGTTGTCTTCCCCATTTCAACACGTTGAAATCGCAAACACAACACGTTCTTCCCGCCGACTCAACACGTTGTCTTTTTCTCAGCCACAGCACGCTCATTTTCTAATGATTACTTCAATGGTTATAATAATATTTGAAGAAAAAAAATACGAAACATCGATTACATTTGGTATTTTCAATGAAAACTCGTAAATTTGGAGGCAGAAAAAAAATCTCGTTATGTGCTTTTCCCATGAACGAATAGACCCTCTATCGTCTTGATGCCAAAGCTTTGGAATAGATATGAAAAAAGAACGCACCTGCATAGCCATCGACCTGAAGTCTTTCTACGCGAGCGTGGAATGTCGCGAGAGAGGACTTGATCCATTGACAACAAATCTGGTAGTGGCTGATGAGAGCAGAACGGAGAAAACGATCTGCCTGGCGGTCTCTCCTTCGCTGAAGGCGTATGGTATAGCAGGGCGTGCACGACTCTTTGAGGTAGTACAAAGGGTACGCGAAATAAATCGTGAGCGTCAGATGCATGCTCCTGAATACAGATTTACAGGGAAATCCTCGTCTGACACAGAGTTGAAGGCGCATCCAGAACTTGCTGTTGATTATGTGGTAGCTGTTCCTCGAATGGCATATTATATCCAGTATAGTTGCCGTATATATCAAACCTATCTGAAGTATATTGCGCCAGAAGACATCCATGTTTACAGCATAGATGAGGTGTTCTTTGATGCCACAAAATACCTGAAGAGTTATCGGATGACAGCTCACGAACTGGCTATGAAGATCATACGTGATGTGCTGCATGATACAGGCATTACCGCTACAGCTGGAATCGGCACAAACTTCTACCTATGTAAGGTCGCGATGGATATCGTGGCCAAGCATATTCCTGCCGACAAGGATGGGGTGCGCATCGCTGAACTCGACGAGACATCATACAGGCAACAACTGTGGGACTACCAACCACTCACAAGTTTCTGGCGAGTGGGACACGGCATTGCGCAGAAACTGGCCCGACATGGTATCTTCACGATGGGACAAATAGCCAGATGTTCCATCGAGAACGAAGAACTGTTATACCGTCTCTTTGGAGTGAATGCAGAACTGCTGATCGATCATGCATGGGGGTGGGAACCTTGCACTATTGAAGCCATCAAAGCCTATAAACCTGAAGTGAACAGCATAAGTAGCGGACAGGTATTGCAGAATGCCTATGATGCTAAAAAAGCCAAGGTGATAGCTATGGAGATGGCTGACCAAATGGCACTCGATCTGACAGATAAGCATCTGGTGACTGACCAGCTTGTTTTGAGTGTGGGATACGACATCGAGAGTCTAACCAATCAGGAAATCAGGGGACAATATGACGGACCAGTCAACAAGGATTACTATGGGAGGCAAGTCCCTAAACATGCTCATGGATCAATCAATCTCTCTCGAGCCACATTCTCCAGCAAACAAATCACCAAGGCAATCTGTCAACTTTATGATCAAATCGTAAACCCTATCTTACTGATTCGACGACTCAATCTGACAGCCAATCACGTGGTAAGTGAGAAAGAAGCCAAGAAGAAGTCATCCAAGCCCATTCAACTGGATATGTTCACGGATTACACGGAATTTGAGAAAAGGCAACAGAAAGAGAATGAAGAACTTACCAAAGAACGCAAGATGCAAGAGACTCTGCTCAGTATCAAGAAACGTTACGGCAAGAATGCAATCTTGAAAGGGCTGAATTTTGAGGAAGGGGCGACAGCAAAAGAACGCAACAATCAGATAGGAGGACATAAGGCATGACTCACGATTACGACGATATCATCCACCTGCCCCATCACGTTTCAAAGCGTCATCCCCAGATGTCGATAGAAGCTCGCGCTGCTCAGTTTGCTCCTTTTTCTGCACTCACAGGTTATTCGTCTGCCCTTCGTGAGACAGCCCGCTTGACAAATGAGCAAATCAGCTTGGACGAAAACTCCATTGAGGAACTAAATCGACAGATAATCCTCCTTCAACAATTCAAATCAGAAAAAAAACATCTCGTCTCTATCACATATTTCCAACTTGACAAAAAGAAAAAAGGTGGTTCGTATCAACTGGCAGAGGGAAAATTGAAAAAGATAGATGAATCCAGACAACACATTCTTCTGGATGACGGAACGTGTATCGCATTTCAAACTATCATGGAAATAGAAATCAAGAATCAGGACACATGATGTAAAGAAAGAGAAGATTTAGATTTTGTAGTTTCATCAAAAATGGATAACTTTGCCTAAAAATTTCTGAATTATGAAGATTATCAAGATGATTACAGTACTCTTTGGACTGTCTTCCACAGCAGCTGCTGGAGAATTTGAGAAGGATACTTTCCAAACGCCAAATGGTAAGGAAATAGTTATTTACGCCATCAAGCATGGCAGTCTTCGAATTACGTACGATGGACTAGAAATAGAGGTTGATCCTGTCAGCAAGATGGAACCTTCCACAGATTATTCTAAGCTCCCTAAAGCAGATTATATCCTGATAACTCACGAGCATCACGATCATCTCGATGCTCAGGCTATCAGCGACCTCACAAAGAAAGGCACCATACTCATTACAAACAACAATTGTGCCAAAATTCTGGGCAAAGGAGAGGTAATGAAGAATGGTGATCAAAAGAAGTTGAAGAAGGGGATTCTGTTGGATGCAGTTCCTGCTTACAACACGTCGGAAGGACGTACTCAGTTTCACCCTAAAGGACGTGATAATGGATTTATACTTACGCTCGATGGTTTCCGTATCTATATTGCTGGAGACACGGAGGATATACCAGAGATGAAAGAAATAAAAAACATCGATGTAGCATTCCTTCCTACTAACCAACCATATACGATGACACCAGAACAAACCGCCAATGCAGCACGCATCATCAAACCTAAAGTTCTCTTCCCTTATCACTTCGGCAAAACAAAAATTGAGGAAGTATCCCATTTGCTGGAAGGAAGCGGTATCGATGTCAGGATACGCAAATACCAGTAAACAAACTACCTGGCATACAACGTATGAAAAAAGTTGGTGTTCTCCTGCTAACCATATGTCTTAGCATTATCACAGACGCAAGGACGGTCAATAGATACGAAGGCTCGCGCATCTTCTGGGATGCACGCAATCCTGTCGTCATCTTCAATGGTGGAGGATATGCACGACTCATCGAGTTACAGGATGGACGTCTACTGGCATGTTGCGAAAGTTCTGGCATACGTATCGCCACCAGCAATAATAAAGGTCACACTTGGTCAGCAGCACGCACAATTGCTCCCAATCCAGACAAATGGCCGAATTGTGTGCCTGACCTTATTCAGCTCTCTGACGGTACCATCATCGTCGCATATAATCCACGTCCCAGTTCACCCTATAGTCCAGATCGACATTTCAGCATACGTTTGCGTCGTAGTACAGATAATGGAAACACATGGAGCGATGAGATTGTTGTCTATGATGCTGGATATTAGTGGGACGTGGGCTGCTGGGAACCCTCTATGTTAGAACTTCCATCTGGAGAACTCCAACTCTACTTTGCAGATGAAAGTCCCTATACTGGTAGCAATGGAGACCAGCAGATCTCACTTTGCCGTTCTTTTGATGGCGGTCTAACCTGGACTTCACCTCAACGGATTTCTTACCGTCAAGGCTATCGCGATGGAATGCCCGTTCCCATTCTGCTCAAGGACAACAGCAACATCGTGGTTGCTATTGAAGACAACGGTTGGTCAGGCATAGGTGATTTTCTTCCAACCACCATCCGTATGCCACTCGAGACCAATTGGGGTGGAAACATCTATATACCCGCCAACAATTCACGTCGTCAGAAAGCTGTGAACTACAATTATTGTCCTGTAGCCAAAGGTGGCGCCCCTTATTTGCGAATGTTACCAAATGGAGAAACGATTCTCTCTCATCAATCCCCTTATGGAGAAGGTGACAATAAGAAAATGTATTGCTATGTCGGAGACGTATATGCACGCAATTTCAAAGCAATGTCGTGTCCTTTCTTGATTAAAGGAAATCGTGATGCATTGTGGAACTCGTTGGCTGTTATCGATACGGGTATCGTGGTTGCTGTTGCAGGCATATCAGGCAACGTAACCATGATGAAGGGATATCCCAAGCATCAGTTAGAAGCTAAGTTTTCCACACCTAAAATAGATGGTATAGGACTCACGAGCGATGGCTATTATTCTTCCACTCTTAACCAGATAATGATGGGAAACGAGACGGGCACCTTCACTTATGCTGATTTGGCTTACGACGATGATTCTCTATATATCTATTGTCAGGTTTATGATCAAAAGATTGTGGAGGAAGAAGATAATGTTGTCATCAACGTGGATACAGATGCTTCTAGTACGAATGTGCCTATGACAACCTCCTACAAATGGATTGTCACCCCCATGGGTGTTATTCAGGCATTTCAAGGTGATGAAACCAAGTGGATTCCCAATGAATTGGATGCTTCTCACGTAGAGGCTCGCAAGCTGACTAATCAGTATCGCTTTGAGATGGCGATTCCTTGGACAGGAATAGGTCTAAAGAAGAGAGCAGACGAATATGCACTCACCATGAATCTCCAAATCAATAACAGCGATAGAGTTTCCTCTACTACAGAGATCATACCTGATAGCAAAGATAATGGCCCTTATACGTGGATGCCACTCCATTTGGTTCCCAATCCTGAGGAAACGGCCATCCATGAAATCCACATCCCCAGAAAAAATGCAGAAGACACCCCTATCGTTTTCGACTTGCAAGGGCATCGCATCTCTCATCCTTCTCATGGAATCTATGTTCAAGATGGACGAAAGACATTTTACAAATAAACGAAAGTGGTAACTCTATTGCTTTCCAAAAACATCCTGCATACTTACAAGACCATGAGTGACTGCAAAGACGGTCAGAGCAGAGACTGTCTTCATCCCCAATTTCTCTTGAATATTGCGACGATGTGTGATTGCCGTAGTCAAAGCGATATTCAGCTCATCAGCAATAGCCTTGTTTGTCTTACCCTTCACAACATTGACCAGTACCTCTATCTCACGATTGCTTAAACTTTTATCTCCATTTAACTTGCGTGTTGGAGGCATATTGTGTCCATGAGCGTGAGCACTTTGATGAATAAAGAGAAGACGTTCCACGAAAGTTTTCTCGCTGACATTCGTACTGATACAATGAAAACCTGACAACTGAATCTCTGCGTCATGTGTGGGAGTCAACACAATCGTTTTACGACGGTTTTGGGTAAAGAAATCCTGATGCTCAAGCACAATAAGTACATTGACAAAGAAATGCATGATGTTCTCAGGTTGATTCCTCATGAGCTCCTCAAAGGACAGGTAAACATTCACCTCCATTCCAGGAATCACACTCTGGAGCAAGATCTTCAAGCCCATATCAGACAAGATATTGGCATCCACTACCGCTATGCGTGGCTTCTTCGTAACCTGATGATTCATTTCTTTTTCCATACTGATGCGAGAAGAGAGTCAACGCCAGAAGGTGGATGTAATATCATGCATCTGGCCGTTGCTGATGCGATAGAAACGTTGATTGGTGGTGCGATGCTTGAGAGCTCCCAGATGACGAATATAGGGGCCTATCTTGATGTAGTCAAAGTTTGAAACGTCTACATCTCTCGAGATTACCGTCCTACCGCTATACCACGCCACATGCAATCCCTGATAACGTTGATGTATATACTGAGCCAAACGATCTACCTGTGCGGGCTCGCCATCACCACCCATAAAAGCCACACAACTAATGTGATCACCATTGGTGGCTATGAGCTGGTCGATGGATTCAGGTGTGAGCTCCTCGCCCACATCTTGCCACAAATAAGGACTATGACAGCCAGGACAATGACAGGGGCACCCTGAGATGCTGATAGCTAACGCAACCTCATTGGGCACCTCCTGAAAGACGATGTCACAATCGACGTACTTGAGCATGGAGTTTCCTCCAGATTATGCATTCTGCAACTCTGCTTCTACCTCTTCTGGTTTCAACTGCCCCTGCCCTGCATAGAAGCGACGATGAGCTTCCTGCTGGCGTGGCAAGGAGAAGTTGCTTACGCGCTTCAGGTATCCAATGATACGGGTCATATAATCAACATGCTCGCTTCCGCACTCAGGACACTTATGAAGATAACGTTTATCGATATGTCCGCAATTATTGCATACCGTATTGGGAATGTTAAAGGTGAAATAGTTGCATCCTTCCTTGGCAGCAATACGGAAGAGTTGGCGATACTGATCCTGAGAGAGATGCTCTTCGAGGTTCATGTGTAGGGCTGAGCCTCCAGTAAGGTGCTCAATGTAGGGAGCTCCATGCAACTTGAACTTGTCGATGATGCTCAGATTGTTGTCCTCTACCAGATAGAAGTAAGAATTGTAGCAATCGCGTGGCACGAAATAGCCGTCTTCACGATCCCACTTGGCATGCTTCACGCCTACGTTCTCAGCAGGTATCATCTCGCAGTTGAACATCAATTCTTTCGTGCGGTACTGACGGTTGTACTTCTCAATAAGTGAGAGGATACTTTGTACGAAGTGGAGATAATCGTCGTTAGGAGTAATCTTAAGCCCCATGAACTCAGCAGCCTCTGCCAATCCGTTGATGCCAATGGTAAGATACTGGCGTTTGATGTTGATGTAGCCAGCATCGAAGAGAGGCAGCATACCATGTGATTGCAGCTCCTTCAGGTTTTCGTTATAAGCGGTCTGCACCTTGTGGCAGAGATCGAGAATATGACCAAGGTACTCCAGATGATCCATTTCATGATTGATGGCATACTGGATACAACGGTTCAGGTTAATGGTAAGCACACTCTTCGAACCCGTTGAGACGCCTCCTGCTCCCAAAGTGTAAGAGAAGCCGTTGTCTTGGATCTCATTGCGCAAACGGCAGCAACTGGAGAGCGAGTCAGCATTGTCAGACAAATAGGTAAAGAAGGAATGCCCCTCAGCATACATCTCAGCGGCAAAACTTCCCCATTCCTCGTCCTTGCAGTCGCCGTTCTCAGTGAGCATGGCCATCGTTTCTACAGGGAAAGTAAGCATCGTCTTCGTGCGCTCCTTGTTGAACCACTTCATGAATCTCTTCTGGAGCCAGCTGACAGCTTCCCAATCAGGTTGTGAGCCATCAGGGAAATAGAAGTTGCCAAAAAGTGACTCGAAATAGTAGCGGTCGTAATAGCTTATATTCCAGAACACTGCCTGATAATTGCGAGCTCCTGTAGGTTGATTCAGCGAATAAACAATCTGCTCGAAACAATCCGTAATGACCTTGTCGATGGTACG
>CAMKMK010000117.1 GCA_946413885.1 uncultured Prevotellaceae bacterium | reverse complement strand
CTGGAGGCTGCTGAGAAAGAAGGTCAATACTTCATCAAGACTGGTTTGGGAAATTATTACTGCAACGTCACTTCTCAAAAGAACAACGGCACGAGTGCCACTACTGAAGAGAGATACGTATATGCCATCAGCAAATTCAATGAGACGGAAGGGCATTGGGTGGTACAAAGCAATCCAAATAATGCGAACGACCTGAAGTTCTACCTCCAGGCAAGTGCGACTAACGTGGCAGCAGGCATGAGCATGGGTATGCTGAATGGCGACCGCGACTGGTTTTTCTGCGAGGTAAAGTTGACTTCTGCTGATGAGTTGAAGGGAAGGGACTACGTGAATTACGTGCTTGGACAAGGGGGCTTGGTCCGTCTGACCAATCGAAGGCGCTCGAACTACTCGTTGGCTGACAACGGCACCAATACTGTGGGGCAGCCCAACAACAAGAAAACCTTGCAGCAGGTTTGGGTCCTTGAGAAGAAAGGAAGCGGATATACGCTGAGAAATGGCGAGACAGGTCGTTTCCTTAATGATGATGACAACTTCCGCTCTCCCAGCAACAGCGCTACCTCTTTATATATTCAGTTCAGTCCCAACAATAGTGGTGAAAGCAGTTGGATCAACATCAGCGAGGACAGCAAATTCAAGGGAAATGTGTGTCTGAACCTGAATGGTGACAGCCCTACGACGCTTTACAAATGGACCTGCGAAGGTGATGCAGGATCTGACTGGACCATTACCCAAGTGACTGAGTACACGTTGGAAGAAGTGCAGGAACATCTTAATGGGAATTCCAAATATGTAAGCGAGTTGAAGGAGGACGAGTACTACCATATAGTCTGCACTCTCTACGATCGCGTCATCACAGAAAGCACGTCAGAGAACACGCTGAATGGTATTGCAGCGAATAGAGAAAAGATCAACCAAATCTGGCGTTTGAAGAAGAAGGGGAACGAATACCAAATACAAAACGCATTGACTGACCGCTATATTGTTCAGCAGAACGGAGCTTTCAGCAAAACCTACAAAACGTCCGCCAATACTGCCAATACGAGTTTTGTCATCTATCGAACAGATGATCAATGGAACAATACTTGGCTCATAGCTGACACAAGAAGCGTAGGTCTTCATTGTGCCAGCACCCAGTCGTATAACATTGTTGGTTGGTACACAGACGCAGACGCATCCGTCTGGGCTTTCGAGAAAGTGGATATCACTCAGGAAGAAATCGATGCTGCCAAAGCATCCATGAACGAATACAACACGTTGCTCTCCAACATAAGCAGTTATCAGAAAGTCCTCGACAAACTTTTCAGCGACAAGGCTTGCACTACTCTTCGCAGCGAGATACAAGCGCTAAGTGATGAAGAACTTGCCCAGAACCAAGACTTTGCCTCGCTCAACGATGACATGAAAGCGATGGTGCTGAAGATAAAGAATGATGCTTGGGTGGTCAATACTGATGCCAGTACAGGCTACAGCAAGAGTCTGGAGAAGTTTTTCCGAATGGCAGACTATCGCGTCTACAGTCATTACCAGAAGATGACAGAAAACGGATATGCAGGTCAAAGCAACAGCTACGGCAAGCTCTCCAATCCTACTGGCATCGTGGCTGCGGCAGGTGACATTATTTATATTTATGTGGAGAGGAACTCCAGTAGTGACTGCACCTTGCAGTTAGAGGCGTGCAACACGGAAGGAAATCCTGGTGACCATCAGACTGGAAGTGTCATGACCCTGAAAGCAGGATTGAATGTGATTCAGTATTCAGAACCTAAGCAACTCTACATCTTTTATCAGTTAAATGATCCCAAAAAGTATTTAGCGGACTATCCTGACATCAAGATTCACATCGAAGGTGGACAGGTGACTGGTTACTGGGATGCTACCCGCAACATGACGAATGAAGATTGGCAACTGATGAAGAAATCAGGGCTCCTTTCTATCAGTCCTGTCATCAACCTGAAGACGAAGCATCTGGTGTTCACAATGGATTCTGGCGAAGTGCTGAAAGCCATTACTGCAGCTCACAACCAGACGGGTGATAAGATGGAAGACGTGGAGAAACTGATGCGTATTTGGGACACGATTGTTGCTAATGAGGAATATTATCAGGGGTTGGAGCATCTGGAAGGCCGATACAACAATATATGGAATGCCTTCAGTATTGACTACAACTACATGTTTGCCACTACGTATGGCACTTATTACAACCTCAGTACCATTGGAACTGTCATGAACTACTATGCGTGGACTCATCAAGGCGAAGGTAATGAAGGGGGCGCCTTGTGGGGACCCAGTCACGAGATAGGCCACAATCATCAAAAGGCTATCAATATGGTTGGTACTACTGAGAGCAGCAACAACCTGTTCTCCAACATCAATCTGTTCGAGCAAGGTGTCAGCACTACCCGCTACAAATCTCCCATCGAGAACTTCTCCTGCTTCAATAACAAGCAACCTTGGAATGCACGCGACATATCTGTTTCAACCCGCATGTTCTTCCAACTCTATCTATATTTCCATGTCATGCATAACGACGACACCTTCTTGCCTCGTCTATTCAAAGCTTTGCGCCAAGATCCCATTAATCCACAAGGAGATGGCTGGGACAACAGCCTTGTTAGTGGAGACAACGTAGGCGGATACAGAAGTAATGGACGAGAGGATTACCTGAAGTTCGCAAAGAAAGTTTGTGACGTTGCCCAAGCAGACTTGAGTGAGTTCTTCGAAGCCTATGGCATGTTTATTCCTGTAGAGAATTATTTCGTAGGCGACTACAGCAATTATTTCGTTACCACTACTCAAAAGGATATCGATGAAGCTAAGGCATACATGAAGAAATATCCCAAGAAGTTAGGTAACATCATGTTCATCGATGACCATATTGCAACCAATCAGGAGGCAAATGCCAACAACAAGTTCGAGGCTGTTCCTGCAGCAAATGGGAAGAAAGTAAACTGTTGTACGTATAGTGGCTCGAAAATGGGTTCAGCTGGTGATACTGGCTTCTATCAAGAGTATACTGATAAGTACCAGAACGATGGCTATTACTACACCCAACGTTTAGTTTCGCCCTACACCGTCACCATTCGTGGAAAGGGTGCCATGGGTTACAAGATATATGATACGGACGGCAATTTGGTCATGTTATCCAACACCAACCAATTCGACATGTCAAAAGATCTCTTCAAAGCAGGGTTCGTGATAAAGGCAGCAGAGGCAAACGGATATGACGTCATTGTTCCCAAGGGAAACACCCATTTGGCAGTCGACGTTTACTATCCTGGTCAGGAAGGAAGTCTGACACTCTACACCATAGGTGACATGACTCCTCTGCCCACCAATGCCTTAGCTATAGTTCGACCAGATCAGGAGATTGAAACCTATGAGAACGTGAAGGCTATGACCAACGTGGTAGATGCTGATGGAAGAGCAAGTCAGATTGCCATCAACGGTAATCTTCCTTTCTTCAATCCCATCACCATACAAGCTGCTAACGTGAATTTCAACATGACGCTTGATCACGAAGGATACAATGCTCTGAGTGTGCCTTTCGATACCAATGAAAGTGATTCTGGATTAGCTGGTAGTATCAGCGTAGTAGATGGCAATGTCCTCTATAATCCTTTCAATCATGTCCCCAATGTTGTTGCAGGCAATGCAATAGTTGCATATACGACTAACATTACTCTCAATAAGCAGGATGTCGCAATCACTCCCTGCAATTATCAGGAGCAGGAGGGCATTTATGCTTTGGACTCTGATCTTCAGTCTATCTCCTATGTGGATGGGAAAAGCTCTCCTTTCACATATAATTTTGGCAAGGCATACGACAACATTCCAACGGTTGATGCCATCAAGGATGTTCTGCCTAATGCCAATAACGGTAATCTTGAAATCTATGATATAATGGGTCGTCGGCACACCAACATGAAGAAAGGTCAGATCTACATTATCAATAGAAAGAAAATTTGGGCTAAATGAAAAAGATAATACTTTCAATACTATTCGCGACGCTTGGCATATACAATATTCAAGCATCTGTAATAGCAGGGAATTATCGAAACCTATGGGACAAAGCCAATAAAGCCTATACAGAGGCACTTGGCAGTGAGACACGTGAACTGATCAAGAATGCCAGTCAACTGAGCAGCAATGCAAGTGACTGGCAAGAAGGCCAGAACATTGAGTACCTGATTGACGGTAATGCAAACACTTTCTGGCATAGTGACTGGCATAATCAGGTATCAGATCCTCACTACATCCAGGTTGACATCCCATCAACTCCCATTGAAGGCGATCTGATCATCTATGTTTTGCGTCGCATTACTGATAGCAATCACGTTACCCAAATGGGTGTATATGGAAGCAACGACAATGAGGAATGGACATTTATCTCAAACGTTGACTTAGGGAATGCCTCCTCAGGAGCTTCCTATACAAGTAGTCCTATTCCACTGAACGGGAAAAGCTATAAATACCTTCGATTCTACATTTTATCCAACACAACAGGACGGACTTTTGGTCACTTTGCAGAATTCCAAGTTTATGAGGATAAAAAGTATGGCGACAACTACATCATTGATATGGGTGACATAGCCATCACTCTCTACAGGCTTTTGGAAGAAGGAAAGAGTATATCCGATTCTGACATCACGACAGAAATGATTTCAGCATTACAGCAAGCCTACCTTGCTTTCGTAGGCAAGTTGAATGAATTGAAATACCTACCCGCCAAGTTAGATAATATTGACCATCTTCGACGTGGTGTTACTTATAGCATTCGAGGACGATATGATGAAGGATATCTGGTCTATAACCCTGATGTGACAAGTAAATGGGTAAGTATTTTGGGGGCTCAAAACGAAACATACAACACGATTGCTAATGAAGCGTATCGTGAGAAGCCCAACCTGAATGATGCTAAAAATGTATGGCAATTTGTAGAATATAATGAGGAATGGTATCTTTATAATCAAAAAGCTAAGCGTTTTCTGTATTCTGATGGTACATCTGCCTACCAGTTAAGCAGTACACCCGTACCTGTTCATGTGGTACAGGTCGAGGAAGGAATCTTTGCTTTGAATACTGTCAGTGGAGAGACGACAAGCGAGTACTTTGCCAACATTGATCTCAGTAAAGAGACGAAACCTCTGCAACGCTCTACCATAGACAGCCACGGCGCGCAATTTATCATTGAAAAGACATCTCCCCAAGCGGTTACAGTGGATGTGGAAAGAATAATCTATTCGATGCGTTTGCCTGAAAATATGGTGCAACTAACCAACCTTCCCACAATCTACATCAATACTTTTGATGGCTACAACATTACAAGTAAGAGTAGTTACAAATACGCTAATATGTGGCGTATAGATGGTGAAACGGTTGACCGATATGACAGTTTGAAAATCCGTGGACGTGGAAACTCCACCTGGAATTTGGCAAAGAAACCTTACCGAATCAAATTTAATGAGAAGGAAAGATTTCTTGGTAAAGGTCGTGCCAATGCCCGTAATTGGACGCTGATGGCTAACCATGCAGACAAAACTTTGATCCGCAACGCCGTAGCCAGTTTCATCGGAACTGAACTGGGACAAGTATTCACTCCTGCCGCCAGTTTTGTTGACCTTTACCTCAATGACAATTATTTGGGCAACTATCAGGTTAGTGACCATGTGGATATCAGAAGGTATCGAATTGACATTACAGAACAAGAAGAGATCCCTACTGACAATTCGGATATCACAGGGGGATATTTCATGGAAGCCCTCCCCTATGCCAGTGAACCAGCATGGTTCTCAACTGACAGGGGAACAAACATAACCATCAAATCGCCAGAAAGTGATGTCCTTACGTATGCTCAACAAGCCTACATTTCAAATCATGTCAACGAATTCGAGAACCGACTGTTTGGTGGTAAATACAAAGACGAAGAAGAAGGATATCGTCCCATGGTAGATTCATTGAGTTTAGCCAGTTGGTTCCTGGCAACTGAATTTACAGGTAACGCAGATGGGTACTACAGCATCTATTTCTACAAGGATGCACAGGACGACAAACTGTATTTTGGTCCTCTTTGGGACTTCGATATTGCGTTCAACAACTGCGATCGTATTGGCGAAGTCACCAACCGTATGATGATTGATGCCGGTTTCGATGGAGGCGGACGAAAATGGCCCATAAGAATGTGGAAAGATCCTTGGTTCAAAAATTTAACGGGACGAATCTGGCATAATTGTGTGGAAGGAGGCATGGTTGAACGTACCCTTCACTATGTGGACAGCTTAGCTGAGGTTATTGACAAGAGCCAAGAGATGAATTTCAGGATTTGGCCTCTTAACTCTCACGTATATAATGAGATTACCCTCTACAGTACATACCAGGAAGGTGTGGATTACCTGAAGAAATTCATTGTTGAGCATGCCGAATACCTGAGTTCCATTCTACCCAAAGAAAGTCAGAATACGGAAGAAGAGAACAACAAACTGGAAATCAACGATAGCTATTACTACCGCATCTACAACAAAGCCAACAGCATGGCTGTGGATATAACTGGCGACGACAACACCAAAGTTTGTATATGGACAACATCCGAAGATCGCAAAGAGACGCAGCAATGGTATCTGAAATCTGTTGAAAAAGGGTACTATCATATCCTTTCTCGTAGTAGCAACTTAGCTATTACCGATATGGCCAGCGAAAACAATGGAAACTATTACAGAGGTTCAAACCTGTCTCTCCAAGAAATAGAAGAAGGTAACGACCGACAACTATGGCATCCTGTAATGGTAGATGATAAGTATATGTACTTTGAGAACAAAGAAACAGATCTGGCTTGGAACAATGCTGGTGGAAGTCGTAATAATGGGAATGGGATCATCAGTTGGACTAATGATGAAGACAATGCCAATAAAAGCACCCGCTTATGGACAATTGAACAAGCTGATGAGCGTTTAGCTCAAGGCATTGCCAGCACAACAAACGATTTTGAATACCGCATTACCTACAATCCAGAAACTCAAGAAATACATATCCGTATTCCAGCAGGCACAACAGAGATTCCCAATAGTCATATTTCCGTTTATGACTTGAGTGGTAAACAAATGCTGGAAGAAGGTAACATCCGTGAATCAATGGATATAAGCAACCTTTCAAAAGGAATTTACTTACTCCGCTGGACGATAGGCAAGAAAACTCGATCCATCAAGTTCCAAAAACAATAAAGAACGGGGAAAAGACATTTTATTTTTATTGGTGTCCGCTAAAAGTTGAAAGGAGATGAAATATGAACATTCTTTCGTAACTTCGCAAACGGATAGGACACAAAAGCCCATAACAATGAAACGAAGTATACAATCCATCCTCGTCTTTGCAGCGATTTTCCTCGTTGTTTCGTGTACCAGAGGGGTGAG
>CAMKMK010000116.1 GCA_946413885.1 uncultured Prevotellaceae bacterium | reverse complement strand
ACGTTTAACTTACCTTATAGTGCCACATTGGCAGAACCTGTCAGCCAAACCATTCCTGCAGAATGGACTGAACATGATTACGACCAACTCTGCACAGATGTCTATAATCATACAACGGAGGTGCTGAAACTGCTGAAAGACAATAACATTAATGTAAAATGGGTTCAGCTTGGCAACGAGACATCCAATGGTCTACTCTACCCCATTGGTCAGGCCGACGACAATCATTACCCCACTCATTATCGTGGTTTCATTGAAATGGGAGCCAGAGCTGCCCGTGCCGTTTTTCCTGACATCCTAACTGTGATTCATCTACCCAATGCTTACGACCAAAGCCTATACAAACGAAATCTGCGGCTGCTCAACTCACAAAGTTTTGATATCGTGGGCATGTCACTCTTTCCGAATGTTGCTAAAGGACAGACTTATTACACGGGAGATACCAACACAAGTGTTACCATTCAATCAGAGACACAAGCCATCCAAGATGCATTTTCCAATATAGACTATATCTACAAGACTTTCGAAAAGCCTAGCATGATTGTGGAATGCGGTCTACAGGTCTCTTATGAGATAGCCAGTACGAATTACATGAATGATATCATGGCCCGTGCAAAAGAGAATGTCAACTGTTTAGGTGTCTTCTATTGGGAACCAGAAAGTTACGAAGGATGGCAAAACTATGACAAGGGAACTTTCCTGTCCAACGGGCATCCCACTCAAATTCTCAATTCATTTGAATAACAACCGATAACAACCCTTTTCTTTTTGGACAAAAACATACATGATGAGAAGAATCTTTCTTTTAGTTTTCGTCACATGGGTTCATACTGCAACGGCTCAGCGCATAGAAACCTTGCTTCAAGAAGGTTGGAGATTTCACTTAGGTGATGTGGAAAATGCCCAATCCGTCGAATTTAATGACAATGACTGGGAAAGCGTTACCGTACCTCACGATTGGGCAATAAAAGGTCCATTCGATCGAAAGCATGACCTCCAGAAGGTAGCTGTAACTCAAAACGGAGAGACCATTGCCACTTGGAAGACGGGACGTTCGGGTGGACTTCCCTGGGCTGGCATTGGTTGGTATCGAACTTCTTTTGATGTTTCCAAAACAGGTCGCACCACTCTCCTTTTCGATGGTGCCATGAGTGAAGCACGTGTCTACGTGAATGGCCATGAAGCTGTATTCTGGCTCTACGGTTACAACTCTTTTTGTGTTGACGTGACAAATCTGCTCTCTTCAGATGGGAAGAATAACACGTTGGCCGTTCGTTTGCAAAATCGTGAAAAGAGCAGCCGTTGGTATCCAGGCGCTGGACTGTATCGCAACGTTCACGTAATCCAAACCAATGACACACATGTTCCTGTTTGGGGAACCTATATCACGACGCCCCATGTAGAAAAAGATTATGCCTTGGTTCGGAATTCCATCACAGTGGAGAATCCTGGTGAAGAGCCCATCCGTATAGCCACCATTGTGAAGAACAACGGAGTCGAAGTAACACGTATGGAAAAATCTATTTGTGTGAAGGAGAACCTTCCCGTTGTACTCAATCTAATTATTCCATCACCTAAGCTATGGTCGCCAGAGACACCCAATCTATATGAAGCCGAAACCCTAATTTATAATAAGGAGGGCCAACTACAAGATTCTTATGTCACTTCATTCGGTGTTCGATCTATCGAATACATTGCTCACAAAGGATTCTTTCTAAATGGCAAATGTACCAAATTCCGTGGCGTCTGCCTTCACCACGATTTAGGTCCGTTAGGCTCAGCCGTCAACGAGAGTGCCATCCGCCACCAACTTTCTATCCTCAAGGATATGGGTTGCAACGCCATACGGACCAGTCACAACATGCCTACTCCCGAATTGGTTCGTCTCTGCGACGAAATGGGATTCATGATGATGGTTGAACCTTTCGATGAATGGGACGAAGCGAAGTGCGAGAATGGTTACCATCGTTTTTTCAAAGAATGGGCCGAACGCGACATGATCAATATGCTACACAATTACAGAAACCATCCCTCTGTGGTGATGTGGAGTATTGGCAACGAGATTCCCAACCAGTGGAAACCCTCAGGTCTTACTGTTGCCATGTTCCTTCAGAATATCTGTCATCGCGAAGATCCTACTCGTCCCGTAACCTGTGGACAGGATCAAGTGGCTACCGTACTGGAGAATGGTTTTGCCGCCAATCTGGACATTCCAGGTTTTAACTATCGTACAAAATATTATGTTCCTGGTTACGAGAAATTGCCTCAAGGCCTAATCTTAGGTAGTGAGACAGCCAGTACGGTCAGTTCTCGAGGTACTTATATGTTTCCTGCAGAATTGAAAAATAACGTCATGCACGATAATCATCAGAGTACAGGTTATGACCTTGAAGCATGTTGGTGGAGTAACGCTCCTGATGTGGACTTTGCCCTCGAAGACGATTATGAATGGGAAATTGGACAGTTTGTCTGGACTGGCTTTGACTATCTTGGCGAGCCTTCTCCTTATGATACTGACGCATGGCCCAGTCACAGTTCCGTCTTCGGAATCGTAGACCTGGCCTCTCTTCCCAAAGATCGCTTTTATCTTTATCAAAGCAAATGGAATAGTAAGCCTATGCTACACGTACTGCCACATTGGACGTGGCCAAACCGCAAGGGTAAGATAACTCCTGTAATGGCTTATAGCACCTATGAAGAGGCAGAACTCTTTGTGAATGGTGTGAGTCAAGGGCGTCTGAAAAAACTTTCAAAAGTCGAAGCTGAGTCATTACGAGGAAAAGATTCACTCTGGCTCCAACGCCGTTACCGTTTCATCTGGGACCAAGTGGAATACGAACCTGGTGAAATTACCGTGAAAGCTTATGACAAGAATGGAAAAATAGCCATAACCAAGACCATTCATACAGCAGGGAAGCCTCATCACTTGCAACTTTCCTGCGACCGTACCTCCCTGATTGCTAATGGTCAAGATTTGGCTTACATTACGATTAGCGTTGTAGACAAGAATGGGAACCTATGTCCACATGCCACGAACTTGGTAAAGTTTTCCGTGAATGGAGAAGGAGTATTCCGTGCAGCAGCTAACGGTGATCCTACCAACCTTGACCCTTTCCATCTTCCTCAACATCATGCCTTTGCTGGGCAACTTACCGCTATCGTCCAGACCACTAAAATGAAAGGATCGATCGCATTTTCTGCGAAATCTGAAAACTTGAAGGGAAACATTACAATAAAAAGTGAATAGAAAAACTGATTTAAGTTCATGCCATACCTGTTAAGAAGGACCTTTATGGTCATCACAACCTTGCTCTGCTTTACCAGCTTTCTTCAAGCAGAGGACAACAACGTATATTATCAGGGAGGAATCGTCCGCACAGATCCCAACCAAAAACGGATAACTCTCGTATTTACAGCCGCTGATAAGTGTGATGGAGCCGAACCTATCATGAAGACTCTTCGTAAGAATCATATTCAGGGTGCCTTCTTTTTAACTGGACATTTCTTCCATCTCTTCCCCAACGTGGTGGAAAAACTTGTAAATGAGGGACATTACGTGGGAAGCCATAGTTACGGCCACCTACTCTACTTCCCTTGGGGGCAACCTGATACGATGTCTGTCTCTCGAGAAGAATTCAAAGAAGATATGGAAAAAAGTTACGAGGAATTGGGCAGATATGGCATTACGAAGCATAGTAATCCTTACTTTATTCCCCCTTATGAACACTATAATCAGACAATTTCTGACTGGGCTAAGGAGATGGGACTTCAGGTCATAAATTACACCCCTGGAACCGCTAGCGCGGCAGATTATACCACACCCAACATGAAGAATTACCGGTCTTCTGACTCTATTTACAATACCATTATTAATAAAGAACAAAGGGATGGGCTCAATGGTTTCCTCCTTATCTTCCACATGGGCACTGTACCTGAGCGAACCGATAAATTTTACACTAAACATCTTCCCAAACTGATCAAGGTTCTTCACAAGAGAGGCTACAAATTTACTCCTTTAAAGGAAGCTATAGAGAAATGAGATATTTCTCTCCCAATTTCCCATCTGAGAAGTTTGAGTTTTAAAATAATCTCACTACCTTTGTGGCGAAATTAACGATTTCATATAACCAATACTCTAATGAAAACTCAGTTGAAGAAGGTGCTCGTCCTGGGTTCAGGCGCACTTAAGATTGGACAAGCAGGAGAATTTGACTATTCAGGCAGCCAAGCCTTGAAAGCATTACGTGAAGAAGGCATCCAGTCAGTTCTGGTTAATCCTAATGTGGCAACAATCCAAACCAGCAAAGGTATTGCAGACAAGGTGTATTTCTTACCCGTCAATGTGCATTTTGTAACTGAAATCATCAAGAAAGAACGTCCTGACGGCATTCTGCTCGCTTTTGGTGGCCAGACAGCTCTTAACTGTGGAACACAACTTCATCAGCAAGGAATACTCAGCCAATATGGTGTTCAAGTTCTGGGAACCAGCGCAGAAGCCATCATGAATACCGAAGATCGAGACCTTTTCGTGAAGGAGCTCAACAAGATAGACCTCAAAGTACCCGTTTCTCAAGCTTGTGAGACAATGGATGAGGCTATCCTTGCCGCTCGCAACATCGGTTATCCCATTATGATACGTTCTGCATACGCACTGGGAGGACTTGGATCTGGTGTATGTCCTGACGAGGAGACGTTCCGTGAGATTGCTGAGAGCGCATTCACTTTTGCTCCTCAAGTTTTGGTTGAAGAATGCCTTAAGGGATGGAAAGAAATTGAATTCGAATGTATCCGTGATGCCAACGACCACTGCTTCACTGTAGCTTCTATGGAGAATTTCGATCCTTTAGGCATCCACACAGGAGAGTCCATAGTAGTAGCTCCTACCTGTTCTCTTACCGAAGAACAAGTGAAGTATCTGCAGGATCTTACCATCCGCTGTGTACGTCACCTCAACATCGTGGGAGAATGCAACATCCAATTTGCCTTCAATGCTGAAACCAATGATTATCGCATCATAGAGATCAATGCTCGTCTGAGTCGCTCGTCTGCCCTTGCCAGCAAGGCTACTGGCTATCCTTTGGCTTTCGTGGCTGCCAAGATTGCACTTGGATACACGCTTGATGAGATTGGAGAGATGGGCACTACCAATTCTGCTTACGTAGCACCATCTTTAGACTATCTTATCTGCAAGATTCCTCGCTGGGATCTGACAAAGTTCACTGGAGTGAGCCGTAAGATTGGTTCCAGCATGAAGTCTGTAGGCGAGATTATGTCTATCGGTCGTTCTTTCGAGGAACTTATCCAAAAAGGTCTTCGCATGATAGGTCAGGGAATGCACGGATTCGTGGGTAATGATCACACTCGATTCGACAATCTTAACGAGGAATTGGAAAATCCTACCGACCTGCGCGTCTTTGCCATCGCTCAAGCCTTGGAGGAAGGTTATAGCATTGATCGCATCTACGAGTTGACAAAGATTGATCCCTGGTTCTTGTCACGCATGAAGAATATTGTAGACTACAAGCATGTACTGGAGAGTTACAACAGCTTAGAAGAACTTCCTGTAGATGTTTTGCGTCAAGCCAAGATATGGGGATTCTCAGACTTTCAGATTGCTCGCTTCGTTCTTAAACCCACTCAGGGCAACATGGAACATGAAAATCTTGCTGTACGCGCAATGCGAAAGAAATTGGGCATTCTGCCTGCAGTGAAAAGGATTCCCACCGTTGCTAGTGAACATCCCGATTTGACAAATTACCTCTACATGACTTATGCCGTGAAGGGGTACGATATCAATTACTACACCAACGAGAAGAGTGTCATCGTGTTGGGTTCTGGAGCCTATCGAATCGGATCGTCTGTAGAGTTTGACTGGTGCTCTGTGAATGCCATCAACACAGCCCGCAATCTGGGTTACAAGAGTATCATGATCAATTATAATCCTGAGACGGTCTCCACCGATTATGACATGTGTGATCATCTTTATTTCGATGAACTCTCATTCGAACGCGTTCTGGATGTCATTGATCTGGAGAACCCCAATGGTGTTATTGTGAGCGTAGGAGGACAGATTCCCAACAATCTTGCAATGAAGCTCTATCGCCAGGGTGTGCCCATCCTGGGTACCAGTCCTGTCTCTATTGACCGAGCCGAAAATCGTGGAAAGTTCAGTGCTATGCTGGATAAATTGGGCATTGATCAACCTCAGTGGAGCACACTAACCAATATGGATGATGTGCGCAAATTCGTTGAACGCATAGACTTCCCTGTTCTGGTTCGTCCCAGTTACGTTCTCTCTGGTGCTGCGATGAATGTATGCTATGATTACGATGAATTAGAACGTTATCTGGCACTGGCAAGCGAGGTAAGTAAGGAATATCCTGTCGTCATCTCCCAGTTCATGCAAGAGACCAATGAGGTTGAGTTTGATGCGGTAGCCCAGAATGGTGAGGTAGTCGAATATGCCATCTCTGAGCATGTGGAATACGCTGGAGTTCACTCTGGTGATGCTACTATGGTCTTCCCCGCTCAAAACATCTCCTTCGCTCAGGTTCGCCAGATCAAGAAAATATCTCGAGCCATTGCAAAGGAACTCAACATATCAGGTCCTTTCAACATCCAGTATCTGGCAAAGGGACGCGACATCAAAGTCATCGAATGTAACCTGCGTGCCAGCCGCTCATTCCCATTCGTAAGCAAGGTACTCAAACGTAACTTCATCGAGACAGCCACGCGTATCATGCTGGATGCTCCATACACGAAACCTGACAAGAGCGAGTTCGACATCGATCGCATCGGCGTGAAAGCCTCCCAGTTCTCCTTTGCTCGTCTCCAGAATGCCGATCCCATTTTGGGCGTAGACATGAGTTCCACGGGCGAGGTCGGTTGTATTGGTGACACCTTCGAGGAAGCACTCCTCGATTCCATGATTGCTACTGGCTACAAGATTCCCTCAAAAGAAAAGGGCATCATGATCTCCAGTGGTGGAGCCAAAGAGAAAGCCGCCCTGTTGGATGCAGCACAAGCTCTCGTCAAGGCTGGCTATACCATCTACGCGTCAGAGGGGACTGCCCGTTATCTCAATGAGAACGGAGCTAAGGCAACTCCTGTAGCATGGCCCGACGAAAAAGTTCCTGGTGTACCCAATGTGATAGACATGATCCACAATCATCAGTTCGATCTCATTGTGAACATCCCCAAGAACCACACGAAGCGCGAACTTACCAACGGATATAAGATCCGGCGTGGTGCCATAGATCACAACATTCCTCTAATCACCAATGCCCGTCTCGCAAGTGTCTTCATCGAAGCCTTCTGCCAAACCAGTCTCGACAAACTTCAAATCAAAAGTTGGCAAGAATTCGAATGAAACAGAGAAGAGTAAAGCGACTCTGGACATGTTAAAAAGATTCCCAGCAGATTTTCCTTCATGCTGGGAATC
>CAMKMK010000115.1 GCA_946413885.1 uncultured Prevotellaceae bacterium | reverse complement strand
TGGTAGAAAGCGCTGTCAGGATTGGAAACGAAATAGAGACGCATGCAACCTGATTTGAGTACGATACGCTCTGCTCCAAAATACTTACCCAGACGACGAAGGGATACAACACGTATAAGTTCCTCACCCTCAGGAGGAATCTCCCCAAAGCGATCCATCATGCGTTGGCGGAATTTCTGTATATCCTCCTCACGCTCCAACCCATCCAACTCGCGATAGAGAAGCATGCGTTCGCTGCTGGTGGGAACATATTCGTCAGAGAAGAACATCTGCAAATCGCTCTCGAAGAGGCATTCGTCCACAAAATTGCTCCCATCGCTGATGTTGCCTGCCTTGACTTCCTCAGTATAAAGGTCCTGAAACTCATCATTTCGAAGTTCCTTGACCGCCTCAGCTAGAATCTTCTGATACGTTTCATATCCCAAGTCAGCAATAAAACCGCTCTGCTCTGCCCCAAGGAGATTTCCTGCGCCACGTATATCAAGGTCCTGCATAGCAATATGGATACCACTACCCAGATCGCTGAAATTCTCGATCGCTTGCAGACGACGGCGAGCCTCAGGATTGAGGGAACTCATGGGAGGAGCCAGCAGATAGCAGAATGCCTTCTTGTTGCTTCGCCCCACTCGACCACGCATCTGATGAAGGTCACTTAGTCCAAAGTTATGAGCTGCATTTATGATAATGGTATTGGCATTAGGGATATCCAATCCGCTCTCGATGATGGTGGTGCTGATGAGCACGTCATAGTCATAATTGGCAAAATCAAGCACAATCTTCTCCAACTTGTCAGTAGGCATCTGCCCATGCCCTACCGCTATACGCGCATCAGGAACATATTTATGGACAAGTGCCTCCAACTCAGGAAGATTACTTATGCGATTGCTGACAAGAAAGACTTGCCCATTGCGGCTCATCTCGAAATTGATGGCCTCAGCAATAACAGCTCCGCTGAACTGGCATACTTGCGTCTGGATGGGATAACGATTGGGAGGAGGCGTCTGGATGACACTAAGGTCACGTGCTCCCATGAGACTGAACTGCAACGTACGAGGTATGGGGGTAGCCGTGAGCGTAAGAGTATCCACATTTACCTTCAACTGGCGAAGTTTCTCTTTCGAGGAAACGCCAAACTTCTGCTCTTCATCGATGATAAGCAATCCCAAGTCCTTGAACTTCACGGACTTACCAATCAATTTATGCGTACCAATGATGATGTCGATTCGACCTGTACGCAGGTCAGAAAGAATCTCTTTCGTCTTGGCAGCATTGCGGGCACGGCTCAGATATTCCACTCGAACGGGCATATCCTGCAAGCGTTCTGTGAAGGTGCGGAAATGCTGATATGCCAACACGGTAGTAGGAACGAGAACAGCCACTTGCTTTCCATCAGCACACGCTTTGAAGGCGGCTCGAATAGCTACCTCTGTCTTGCCAAATCCCACATCACCACAAACAAGACGATCCATAGGGCGAGCCTTCTCCATATCAGCCTTCACTTCCTGGGTTGCCTTGAGTTGGTCAGGCGTATCCTCGTAAAGGAAACTGGCTTCGAGTTCGTGCTGCATATAACTGTCGCGACTAAAGGAAAAACCTTTCTCCTCGAGACGACGACTATACAGTTTGATCAGATCACGAGCGATGTCCTTTATCTTGGCCTTCGTGCGCTCCTTCATACGCTCCCAAGCACCCGTTCCAAGCGTGCTGATTCGTGGAGGCTCCCCTTCCTTGCCCTTATACTTTGAAACCTTATGAAGCGAATGGATGCTTACGAAGATGACATCGTTGTTGTTGTAGATGATTTTTATGACTTCCTGCCATTTATCGCCATTAGGGATACGAACCAATCCGCCAAAGCGTCCTACCCCATGATCCACATGAACCACATAGTCACCTATCTCGAACTGTTTGAGTTCCTTCAGCGTAAGTGCCACCTTGCCACCACGAGCTCGATCGCTTTTAAGGTTGTACTTGTGATAACGGTCAAATATCTGATGATCAGTAAAATAACAGGACTTTAAGTCATCATCGACAAAACCTGAATGAATGGTGCGATCCACAGGTGTGAAGCGGATACCTGTCTCTTGCGTTTGGAAGATACTCTCCAAGCGGTCAGTCTGTTTGGTACTATCTGCCAAAATATAGATATTGTAATCCTTAGACAGATATTCCTGAAGCGTACTGAAAAGCAAATCGAAGTTTTTATGGAAAATGGGCTGCGGGTGAATGGAGAATTCCAGAATGGCTGTGTTGCGTCCTTTCTGAGGCAATCCTGGTCCTATCATGACACGACGGAAATCAAGTACAGACTGATTGAACTCGCTGGGACGAACCAAAAGAATCTCACGCTGAAGCTGTTCCATCCGCTCGCGTTCCTCGACCTCACTGGTAGCCTGTTCAACCATAAGAGCCTGTTGAGAGAAACCCTCCTCCCAAACCTGGCTTATACGATCACAAAGATAACTGAGATCCTTCATGACAAGAACTGAATCTGAAGGCAAGAAATGAAGGATGCTCTCGCGAGAAGAAGATGTGTTACTCAGTTGAGGTACAATACTGATGCTCTGGAGTTTGTGCAGACTAAGCTGATTCTGTACTTCAAACGTACGAATACTGTCAACTTCGTCGCCAAAGAAGTCAATGCGATAGGGATTCTCGCAACTAAAAGAATACACATCGATCAAGCTTCCACGAACAGAAAACTGACCTGGTTCATAGACATAATCCACACGTTGGAATCCAAATCCAAAGAGTGTTTCCTGAACAAACATTAGGTCAACACGCTCTCCAACATTCAAGACAAGTGTCTCGCTGGAAAGTTTTTCACGAGTGACCACCATCTCAGCCAATGCCTCAGGATACGTCACCACATAAAGCGGCAGTTTACCTGAACTCAAACGGCCAAGAACTTCCGTACGAAGGATCTCGTTGGCTGCATCATGCTGACCGAATCGAATGGCTCGCTTGAAACTGCTGGGAAAGAAAAGCACCTGGTCATCTCCCAGAATCTGAACCAAATCATGCATGAAATAGCCAGCCTCCTCCATATCATCCAATACGAAGATGTATGGAACGTGAAGAGCCTCAGGACGGGCTTGAGGCAGCGCAGCAAATATCAAAGAAGCTGAACTGGCTTGAAGTCCCTGCAGACAGATAATGTGTTTCCCATCCTCAGCAGCCAGAAGGCGACCCAAAGTCTTTACCTTGGGATGACGTGCAAATATGGTCTGGAAGTCCTGAATCTTCATGAAGAGACAGAAATTGAATTCAAGAAAGCCTCAGCCTGATCCAAGGTGTCAAGTTTGCCTACATCCATCAAAAGAAGATCTGATTTCACGAAGCCGAAGATTGGTTCCTTGTGACAAATACTAAGGTAGAAATCTATAATACTGAACTTATGGGGCCACTCGTCAAAATAATGAAAGAGACTTGTGCTCATCTGATGAATGCCAGCAAAGGCATACTTATGGAATCGTTCAGGATCGAGATCAGGGTAAGGACTTTTGACCTCACCCGTCTTCACATTTATCCAACCTACCAGACGCATGTCGTCATCAAAGAGAAGATAGCGCTGCGTCTCACGAGAGCTGACAAGCAGGGTGGCTTTCTTACCTTCTCCTGCACGGAAGAAGGCATTGAGGTCAACATTGCTCAGAATGTCCACATTGTGGATGAGGATACGAGAAGTATCCTGCAAAAGGGGCACAGCATGCTTGATTCCGCCTCCTGTCTCAAGAAGCTCGCTTCGTTCATCAGAGAAAGATATCTGCATATCATCGAGGTGAAGTGAAGAGACAAACTCCTCAATCATGTCAGCAAAATGATGAACATTGATAACTACCTCATGAAATCCAGCCGAACGAAGTGTCTCCAACAAAATCTGAAGCAAAGGACGACCTCCAACTGGCACCAATGCTTTAGGCATCCGATTTGTGAGGGGCTTGAGACGAGTCCCCAACCCAGCAGCAAAAACCATACATTTCATCTGTTCGCCTCCAAAACTTGAGTGATATCCTGTTCACGATGATTAATGCGAACCTCCACACCAAACTTCTGATGAATATGCTCTGCAAGATGTTGAGCTGAGTAAACACTACGATGCTGGCCACCCGTACAGCCAAAACTGAACATCAAGCTGGTGAATCCACGTTGGATATAACGTTCTACATGGGCATCAGCCAACTTGTAAATACTTTCGAGGAAATTTAGAATCTCGCCATCATCCTCCAAAAAACGGATTACTGGCTCATCGAGACCTGTAAGGTTCTTGTATGGTTCGTATCGACCTGGATTGTGAGTGCTGCGGCAATCAAAGACATAGCCTCCACCATTGCCACTTGGATCTTCAGGAATACCCTTGTGAAAAGAGAAACTGTTGACACGAACTACCAAAGGACCTTTTCCATCATATTTACTGAAGGTTGCAGGTCCATCTTGGGCATGTGCCTTGTATGGGTTACGATTCGTAATCTTATATCCATCTGCACGTGCAACTGGTTCCAAAGGCTTGGACTCAAACTGAGGCATATTGACCAGGTTGGTTAATACCTCTCGCATGTATGGGTAAGGACAAGCATCTTCTGTCAACATCTCGCGAAGATTATCCATTGCTGGAGGAATACTCTCGAGGAAATGCTTCTTGCGTTCGAAATACCCTCGGAATCCATAAGCTCCCAATACTTGCATCAAGCGGAAGAGGACGCAGAGTTTCAGATCGGAACGGAACGTAACTTCACTAACCTCTGTATATTGCTTGAGATTCTCAATATAGAGTTTAATCAGTTCACGACGAAGATCAGACGAGTAGCGTGCAGAAGCTTGCCACAGGAAACTTGCTACATCATATTGGATAGGACCCTTGCGACCTCCCTGAAAGTCAATGAAATAAGGATTTCCCTTAGGGTCAAGCATCACATTGCGAGCTTGAAAATCGCGATACATGAAGGCACGTGTCTGGATACAGGCAACGTCCTTTGCCATTAGCTGAAACGTGGCCTCAAGCTTCAGTTCATGAAAATCGAGACCTGTAGCCTTGAGAAAGCAATATTTGAAATAGTTGAGGTCGAAGAGGACATTCGTGACATCCATCTCTGCTTGAGGATAGCATTGATTGAAATCGAGGCTTCGTCCTCCACGAATTTGGATGCTGGGCAATAAAGCAATTGTATGGCGCAAAAGATCCTTCTCGCGTTTAGTATAACGACCTCCAGCCTCACGACCTTTCTTGAGAGCATCAAAGAGGGTCAAGTCACCCAAGTCTTCTTGTAGATATCGAAGACCATCATCGGATTTCGCTACGACTCGAGGCACAGGCAACTTCAAGAGAGAGAATCGATCAGAAAGATAGCAGAAGGCATGATTCTCATCACGACTTGTTCCTACCACTCCTATCAGCGTAGATCCATCAGCAGCAATGAAGCGATAATATTGACGATTACTGCCCGCCTTGGGGAGTTTCTGGCATGAAAGAGAATTTTTGCCTGTATATTTCTTGAAAAGCGCTTCTAATTGTTCCATTTATTCCTTGTTTTTCCAAATATTGATGACACGGTTCCTAACAGCAAGTACATTAATTACACTAACAATCAAGAAGAGTGCAATGCCCAACAATATCGCTGGCCACATGGGAGCCTCTTCCATCTGAGGGAACATCGCCCATATCATCTGCATATAATATTGACGTACAAAATACAAAATCACCAGAGCAATAACGAGTACGGCAGCATTCATGCCTATCGTGAGCGACTGATAAGGCAGGGAAACACGGGCAGGACTGTAGCCAATGAGCAACAGATTGCGCAACTTCTCTGTGTTCTTCTGCACCAACAGATAGATGCTGAGCATGAGGATGTAGAAACTGAGAATGCTGATGAGCAAGCCCACACACATGACTATTGCAGATACTATTTTGAGGAAATAGGTTGTCTTACCTGCGTCCAGCTTGTCATCCTCCAACTCATATCCATGCTCATTCATGTATTTCACGATAGCATCATCTGTGGGATTATACACTTCTACGATGAGACGTGTTGGGGCAGTATCAGCCTCAGGAGCAAACTTGGAATTGCTCCAACGAATAAAACTCTGGGGCACCAGGATCGTGTTCAAACGTGTAGAGAAACCTATCACGCGACCATCAATATGTTGTTCCTGCCCATTACCTCTCATGACTACTGTCATATCTACCAGTCCTATCACACCTTCAGAAATCTTAGGAAGCGATTGACTCTGAGCGAAGCCGAAATTATAGATTGCGAGGTAACTGCGAGGCAGGATGATGGGAACCACAGGATGTTCAGGATCGAAAGTCCATTGCTTAACATCTGTATCGACATATTCATCAGGGACACTCTCGAAGAACATCTCTGTGCCGAATTGTGCTACGCCCTTGATGCCTAAACTACATGCCACTTTGTACTGGCTCGCTACAAAGCCACCTGTTCCCTTGCAGAAAGGTTGGGAACGAATGTCCTGAATATCAGACTCGCTGAAAGTGCTTGTAGAGGAAGATGATATGGCACCAACTGCAGAAATGCGTTTGCTGACAATGAGATATTCCGGTTTGATAAATCCATCTTCCTGAGAAAATACAGGACGCACATCCTGATAGAACTGCAGGCTCAGGAGCACGATGAGCATGCCCAGCAGATTCGCAAAGAAGAAACCCAGCAACTGAGGGACACTGATATGCTGACGAAGAAGTTTCCAAATGAGTTTCATAGGCTGTAAATCTTATCGTAGGACAAAGCCAGATGCTTACCTATACTGGTTACTATAACTCCTGCACCTTGTTTCTTTGACTCCTGCAACATGATGTCCCCCATCACGCGACTGTTTGTCTCGTCGAGATGACTGATAGGCTCATCCAACAGGAGAAAATCAAAGGGTTGCACCAAGGCTCGTATCATGGCTACACGCTGCTGCTGACCAAAGGACATGCGACCTACCTTGGCATTTATCTTGTCGCCAATTCCCAAAGCATCAAACCACTCAAGAATCTGCTTCTGAGACTTGAATCCAGTCAGGTTGTTCTTGATTTCTACATTCTCGAGAGCTGTCAATTCAGGGAAGAGACGCAGATCCTGAAAAAGCAGACTCAGGTTATGCTGCCTGACCTGAACCCAATCACTCACACGAAACGAACGGATGTCTTGCTCATCGAAAAGAATCCTGCCCAGATAATCCTGACGATGTCCAATGATGTAGCTGAAAAGGCTGCTTTTCCCTGCACCGCTATTGGCTTCGATAAGAACGTGTTGTCCTCGCTGGAAGAACACGTTGTGATGCCAGACTTCACTCGTTAAATCATCGCGCTTCTCGAAAACGCATGGCAAGGTATCCTGTAGTTTGATTGTATCCATTTATTTTACTGATAGAGAGCTGATGATTTCTTTTATCTCCTTCCTCGTCTTAACCTTCAGAGTGAAACCTGAGAGATCGGAGGAAGATAATTCTACTCTTTCCAAAGCGTCAACTGCCTCATA
>CAMKMK010000114.1 GCA_946413885.1 uncultured Prevotellaceae bacterium | reverse complement strand
CTGCCAATCATCCTTGATTTGATTGTAGTTCTGTCGCATATACTCGTTTCACTATGGTGTACAAAGATAATCAATTAAATTCAATAATTAGTTGTGTAAACCATAAAAAATGTGTAATTTTGTAAGTCAATAAGATAAAAGGAATTACGTTGCTCGTATAGTTAATGAAATCATCCCGCATTGTCCTCTTCATTTTTAGCGTAATGCTCGGACTGGGAATACTATGTGTCATCTTCCCCAAAGACGGCATACAAATAGGTTCCATCCATCTGAATTTTCCAGATTTGGCATACGTTTTGGATGCAAAGCCTGATGAGGTTGCGGATACGATTCCTGACGACCTGGAGCCAGAAGATACTATAGAGGTGACAGGACCAGATGAACAGTTGCAGGCTCTGATGAATGCCAAAGAGGCTGAGTTCATGAGTTTCTGCACCAAGAGTCCCACACGCATCTATCTCCCTAACGACAGCATCGAGTATCTCGATAACTTCTTTACCGCCCTGGATGAAGCACAAAACCAGCATGTCCGCATCATGCATTACGGCGACTCTCAATTGGAAGGTGACCGCATGACATGTTATCTGAGACAGAATTTCCAGGACGCATACGGCGGCAATGGAGTGGGACTCATTCCTGCCATTCAAACCGTTTCCTCCATTACATTGACTGAAAACGTAACGGGTGACGTGCAACGATATTTAGCCTATGCTACCAAGGCAGAACAAGCTGAGCATCATCGATACGGGCCACTTTGCCAAATGGCAGAGATTGATGGGGAAGCGACGATAGAATTCACATGTACTGGAGGCAAGAAGTTTTCCCACAGTGGATACTTCTCTCACGTGACAGTATTGGCAAGTGGATCAGGTACCCTTGAACTCATTACGGGTAATGATTCGATAGGTAACGTTAGAGAGATAGAATCAGAAACGATGCAGATGGTGAACTTCCCTGTTGGAGGATACAAGGGGACGCTGACTATCACAGGAAATATAGAAATCTATGCTCTGATGCTCGATGGTGGAAAAGGTGTTCAGATGGACAACATCGGCCTTCGTGGCAGTTCAGGCACCATGTTTACAAGTATCGATCGTAATACCCTGATTCCTTTCTTCTCACGCGAGAACGTGAGTCTCATCATCTTGCAGTTTGGTGGAAATTCTGTTCCTTATATGTCTGACCAGAGTGACATTAACGGATACATCAACAGCATGCGCTACCAGATACGCATGTTTAAACGACTGGCACCCCAAAGCTGTATACTGTTTGTTGGCCCCTCTGACATGTCGATACAGGAAGGCGAAGAAATGGTAACGTATCCAATCTTACCCCAACTTGTCAGTTCACTAAGGACAATGTGTGGAGAGGAAGGCATCGCATTCTGGAACATGTTTGCAGCCCAGGGTGGGGCAGGTTCCATGATTCGATGGTGCGAATTGGGGTTGGCTGGCGATGATTACGTCCATTTCTCACCCAGTGGAGCACGCAAGATTTCAAATCTTCTGTTCGAGGCCATCCAGATGTACTATCGATTCTATCGTTTCCGTACTGGAAAAGACAACGTTGAACTTCCTGAGGACTCTGACAAAATGGATCGCAACATGGATTCCATCAAGAAAGAGATTCCAAAGATACGTCCTGTCAAGAAGGATTCCATCAAGGCAGCAACGGCAAAGAAGGCAGCCTTAAAAACAGAAAAGGAGCTATAATCATGAAAAAGTCTTTGCTTCTTCTACTGCTCATCTGGGAACAAACCATCATCGCCCAAACTTCCTATCCGCCTTGTGTTCGTGTTGAGAAGTCTCATCTGGTTTTTCCTGGTGATTCCTCAGCCCTTGTGAAATTTCACGCAAAAACACTTGAATTCTTGAATGGTAATCAAAAGCGGGTTAACATCTTACACATTGGCGGAAGTCACGTTCAGGGAGGATTTCTTACTCAAGGAATCCGCAATCACCTGATTGAATATCTGGATAGCCTGACAAACCATCGTGCAGGAAGAGGAGATCGAGGGATTATGTTTCCATATCGTGCTCTTAAAACCAATGCCCCTCAGAATTACACTATCCACGTGAATGGTGAATGGACAGGTCAACGGAACCTGGCAACAATACACAATCATCCTATGGGGCTTGCTGGTGCTTATGTTGCTACGGCAGATTCTTCTGCATCTCTTTATCTCATGCTTGATTCGATATGGTCATTCAATCAGCTTCGTGTGTATGGATCTACGCTAACAGATAGCATCAAGCCACTCTTGGCTATTGGAAAAGATACCCTGCAAGCACAGAGTCGTGACTCATTGGGATGGATATTCAATACACCTGAGAACACCAAGGAATGCAATCTTTTTGTGCAACAGATGGGGTGTGACACCCTATATCTACGTGGGATCATGCCTATGAGCGAACGTGTAGGATTCACCTATACGGAATCAGGCATCAATGGAGCGAGTGTTCCAAGCTGGCTTCGATGTGATTTATTTGAAGAGGAGATGAAGGAATTTGTTCCTGACTTAGTTGTATTCGGAATAGGAATCAACGATGCTAATTGCTACCCTGACAAGTTCAATCCAGAAGTGTTCAAAGCAAATTATCGTCAGCTGATAGAACGCATCAAGAGAGTGAATCCTGAGTGTTCCCTTCTGTTTCTGACCAATAATGATTGTTTCATTGGACGAACCCGTCGCTTCAACCTCAATACACCTGTTGTAGAGGATGCTTTCATGCAATTGGCAAAGGAATATAATGGGGCCGTATTCGATACATATCAAGTCATGGGAGGGTATCGTTCTTCAAGTAAATGGGTGACAAACAAATTGATGCGTCGCGATCATATTCATTTTACAGAAGCAGGATATCAAATCTTGGCCGACCTTATCAGTAAATCAATAATTGAAGATTTCGAAAGATATCATGCAACCAGATAAACTCATAGAAGCCCTCATTAACTATTTGTTGAAAGTCTTCTCTTTCAATCCAGATAGTCCACTGCTGTTTACCCAATTGCAGTTCTGGGCTTTCTTCTGTCTGGTCTTTTCAGGGTTCGCTCTTGTTCAGAAGCGTCGCCAGATGCGCAATGCATACCTGTTCTTTGTCAGTTTGTTGTTTTATTACAAGACAAGTGGACTCTTCGTTGGGATGCTTCTTTTTGTAACATGCAGCGATTTCTTCATTGCTCAAGGAATCTATGCATTACGTGACAAACAAGCTTGGAAACGAAAGTTGTTGCTGGGGTTAAGTGTTCTCATTGACTTAGGTATCCTCTGTTATTTCAAGTATGCCTATTTCTTTGCGGATGTCATCAACCAAATCTTTGGAACTCAATTTGTTGTAGAGAACGTGGCAGCCCGCTTTGCTAATGATGCCATTGGGCAAAACATCTTCAGCATAGATCGCATTATCTTGCCTGTAGGAATCTCATTCTATACTTTCCAGATTATCTCCTACACATGTGATGTTTACAAAGGATTGATCAAACCTGTTCGCAATTTCCTTGATTTTGGTTTCTATGTCAGTTTCTTCCCTCAATTGGTGGCAGGACCTATCGTGAAGGCAAGCGACTTTATCCCTCAATTGTATCGTAAGTTCTTCCTCAGTCGAAGAATGTTTGGCATAGCAGTCTTTTGGATTATCAATGGATTGATGAAAAAGATCATTCTTTCTAATTATCTGGCAGTCAATTTCATTGATCGTGTTTTTACAAATCCTCATCTCTTTTCTGGATTCGAGAATCTCTCTGCACTCTTTCTGTATAGCCTGCAGGTATATGCTGATTTCTCTGGTTACACAGACATTGCCATTGGACTTTCGCTCATGATGGGATTTCACTTGCCGATTAATTTCAACAGTCCCTATAAGGCACCCAACTGCAGCAATTTCTGGAAACGCTGGCATATCAGTTTGAGCAGATGGTTGCAAACTTATCTATATATTCCCTTGGGCGGTAATCGAAGTATGGGATTTGGAACCTGTTTTTGGGCCATCTTCATGTCAGCGTCAGCGCTCTTTCTTTCAGGCAGTTGGTTGGTTGCTCTGATATTGTTTCTCATATTTGTGGCAACAACTCTTACAGGCATCTTTTTCCCAGAACGCAGAAGGAAGATATACGCCAATCTCAACAGCATGATAACGATGCTTTTGGGAGGTTTATGGCACGGAGCCAGCATGAACTTCATCATCTGGGGCGGACTTAATGGGGTAGGTATGATTATCTTCAAGTTCTGGCGAGACATGGGATTGAAAACACGAGTCTTTATAACCACTTTAACAGTTATCCTGTTCTTCATTCTTCAGCATTTCCATTCAATGGGATTGTGGAATGTGCTGCTGGCATTCATGCTTTTCATAATGGTAAGCATGTGGGTACGTTTCTTCTATAACTTATGTGGTATCAAGGCCAGTTTCTCGTGGCTTGAACGTGCCTGGAGCATCTTGGTAACTTTCGTTTTCATCACTTTTACGCGACTGTTCTTCCGATCTGGTAGCAACCTGGATCCTGCCACAGCAAACCAGACAGCATGGGATACAGCTACAAAGATGATTCATAGCATAGGAACTCAGTGGAGTGTGAACGTGCTGGATGTTATGTCTGCCTATCATCGCGTCTTCATCCTCTTTGCTTTAGGCATGATCATTCATTGGTTGCCCACAAACCTTAAACGACGCTATCGTCTCAGCTTTGCCATGCTTCCTTTACCAGTCATCTGTCTGGCTGCTATCTTCACGGTATTCTTTGTTTACCAGTTTGTGACTGCTAAAATGCAACCTTTCATTTATTTCCAATTCTAAAAGATGAATTTACAAGAACTCATATCTCAAGGCGAGCATCAACAGCAGGACTTCAAATACTGCATTTCTTCGATAAGCAAGATAGCACACTCTTTGTCAGCTTTCTCAAATACTGATGGAGGACGATTGTTGGTTGGTGTTCGTGATAATGGTAGAATAGCAGGAATCAGTAGCGAGGAAGAAATCTATATGATTGATGCCGCAGCCAGAAGCTTTTGCAATCCTGCCATCGAGTGTAAGATGGAAACAATTGTTGCAGAAGGACATAATGTACTGATTGTCAACATTCCTCCCAGTATTGAACGTCCCATTCGAGCTCGAGAAGAAGATGGAAAATACTGCGCATATATCCGCATCAATGACGAGAATATTATTGCCTCACCAGTTCATCTTGCTCTTTGGAAAATGGAGAAAGAGGGTAGGGAAGAGACTAAGCATGTTTTCACTGACTTTGAATTGAAATGTTTACGTTTGATTCCTTACGAAGGGACCACATTAAATCGTTTTACCAGGCACTCTCGTTTGTCACGAGCTAATGCCGTCAGATTGATGGCCGATTATATCAGATATGGTTTGGTAGCCATGCGTCATGAAAACCAAAACTGGATCTTCTCTTTACTTCATTCATAACTGAAACAAAATCATGTAAACTGTTGAATTACAACAAGTATCGTCTTTAAAAATCTTTTCCGACAAATTCCACATCCTTGCTCAGTTCGCCCTCTTGATTTTTAGGAGTTGACTTTTGATTGAAGTGATAGCTGAGACTCAAAACTACGTTAGGATATTTGGGACGAACCCATGTCTCGCTGATGAGAGAATCCGTCCATCGTTTATTATGATATTTCGCTGTATGGAAAACATCATGAGCAACTAACCCAATGCTAAGTCTTCCTTTTGCAAGTGATTGACGTACAGCCACATCGAAGTACACGTAGGCTCGCTCTTTTCCTTGGGTCAGATTCTTGGGCCCAACAAGATGACCGTCAAATTGGAAACGAGTATTTTGAGTGACAGGAAATCCATTGATCCATCCCAACTGATAGGTAAATCCATCAGAGTCATGACATCCTTCATACGTTGCATTGAATTTATAGTGATATAAACTGGCATTCGCAGTAGTATTCCACCATTGATAAGGTTTTACTACAGCCTGAAATTCCAGCCCCTTTTCCCATTGGTCACCAGCATTGATAATGCTATCAAGTGTAACTCCTGGTTCGTATGCAACTCTCACATAATCAACCACATCTGTTCGTTGACGAACAAATCCTGCAGCCGTAAGTGAAAGATCATTCTCAAAACTCTTCCTCCAACGCAATTCCATAGAATTGATATATTCTGCATCCAAATCAGGATTCCCGATTATTCGTGTATAGTAATCCTCATAAGTGATATAGGGTTCCAGCTTCCATATTCCAGGACGATTCGTACGACGGGAATAACCAGCAATGAAACTTCCAACGGAAGAAGAGTAGGAGAGGTGAGCACTAGGGAAGACTGCCCAGTACTTGCGATAACGGCTTGTATAGGTCGGCAAGTCCATTTCATCAATCAACCTGTCGGCACGAACTCCTGCATCGAAAGCAAATTTGCCATATTGATCATTCAATTGTATGTATGGACTATGACTCTGCCTTCGATAATAGAAAGGAGCATACAAATCCAATTGATTCTGGAATTGCTGAACTTGAGGATCACGATTCCAATAATAAATATTGTAATCTCCATGCTCGCTGTAGGTCGTATATTGGTATCCAGTCTCTATCTTACCCATCTCGCCATAATGAAGCAAATAGGACAGCGCTCCGTCGCAATCCCAATGATGCTCTTCCTCATATCCACGTGTTCCTTCATATCGAGCACCTTGTTGGTCAAACATGTTGCTTTCCGTATATTCCATCGAATACCAATCATAACGGAACCGGTTATTAAGGTTCACCTTATCACCTCGCTCATTGATTTTCCATGTGTAATCTGTGGCAGCCTGGAAAAGATGTTTCTCCAGCTTGTAACGGTCGTGGCTGTCATAGCAATTGTCATTGATAACATTACCCAGATATTCACGATGTTCCTGATAATCCATATCGCCACCACGTGGATTGCGAGTACGACCACCTTGTAAGTCAAGGGTGAATTCATGATGTTTTCCATCCGTAAACTCATAACCGCCTTGACCAATGAATGTTCCATAGTTGCGGAAACGTGTACCATCTGAATTCGAAGTAGTTGTATAGCCATCCACGATGGTTTGTTTGTATTGCTCAAAATCGCTCTTGGTCTTTACGTATGAGGTTTGACCGCCAAAATACAGATTGTGGCCTCCCATACGATAATTGATCTTTCCATCCACACTTCGAGTCAACAAAGTACTTCCGCTTGCATTCAGGAAAACACCTAAACCATTACCTAAGTTGCGTTTGGTAGTTATGTTTATTATTCCAACATCACCATCCGTCTTATATTTGGCTGAAGGAGTCGTCAGGATTTCCAGTTCCTGAATCATAGAGACAGGTATGGATTGCAAAGCTTGTGTACCATCCAAGGGCGAAGGCTTGCCGTCAATATAAACAAGGAAATTACTGCTGCCACGAAAAGTTACCTGACCATCTGAATCAATTTGAATGCTGGGAATTGTCGCGAGAACATCCAAAGCAGTTCCGCCTAAAGCTGAAGTAACGGACGACACATCAACTTTCAATCTGTCTGGTTTATAGACAACCTGAGGTTTTTGACC
>CAMKMK010000113.1 GCA_946413885.1 uncultured Prevotellaceae bacterium | reverse complement strand
GACAATGTGCGACAAAGACTGACAATGTCCGACAGCCATCCACCAGTTCTTCGTACCTTTGCATCGTGTTAGAAAGAGAAAGACAACACGTTGAAAGTCCGGAGTCAACACGTTGAAACCTCGAAGACAACACGTCGCTCTGAGCGCAGGGTGAAAAGAAAGATTGAAATACTGAACAACTTGACGGATTCTATAGGGGAATCAACGTAAAGATGCTAAGGGATACAGGTAATGACTTCTGTCATGGCGATATCATGTGAATCCGTAGGAACCTTCTCTACCAACTGGAAAGGAAAACAGATGCCCAACGTGCAGGCTTGAGGAATGAATGGAAGCAACCGATCGTAATAACCTCGCCCTCTACCCAATCGATGACCTTCACGATCAAAAGCAATGCCTGGCACAATAACGAGATCGATGGACGAGAAGTCCAAAAAAGCTTCTCCCTCAGGTTCCAGAATGCCGAACGCGCCCTCACTCATCTGGTGTGAATACAAACGCAGTTCCAAATCCATCCCTTTCACCACAGGGAGCAAAACCTGTTTTCCTGACTTCAGGGCAGACTCGAGGAGCAGATGCGTATCCACTTCGTCAGGCAGGGAATGATAGAGAAGAACGGTGGAGGCATTTAACCAATGTTCATTTACGAGAACCTGTTCGCAAACCTGCATGGAGAAACGGTTCAGATCCTCGCGCGAGATTAGGCTTTTCTGCTCACGAATCAATCGACGAAGCTCACTCTTTGTCATCATTTGTCATCAAAAAGGTTGAGTTTCCGCTTGCGTGCCTCTTCGAGCGAAATGAATTCCTGCCTCTCTGCTTCGTGTTCCTGACGAAGACGATCCTGCTCAGCTGCCAAATCCAGCCGTGCCTGCTTCACCTGGGAAGGATTGAGGAAACGAGTGGCGATGGGAGCATTCTGACTGGCATCTTTTACCCAAATGACAGGACCGTCGTAGGCAGGCGATATCCTAAGCGCAGTATGCAATGGACTCGTGGTGGCTCCGCCTATCATGACTGGGATGCTCAATCCTGCCTGACCCAGTAGTCGAACCACACGCACCATCTCTTCTAAACTGGGAGTTATCAGACCACTCAGGCCAATGATGTCGGGCTTCAGCTCGATGGCTTTCTCCACGATCGTTTCAGCTGGGACCATCACACCAAGGTCAACTATCTCGAAGCCGTTGCATGCCATCACCACGCTGACGATATTCTTGCCGATATCATGCACATCCCCCTTCACGGTAGCCAGTAGAACCTTCCCAGCAGACGAGCTTCCACTCACTTTTTGCGCCTCGATGAATGGTTGCAGGATGGCTACAGCATGCTTCATCGTACGAGCCGTCTTGACCACCTGAGGAAGGAACATCTTGCCCTCGCCGAAAAGCTGGCCCACGCGATTCATCCCATCCATCAGGGGACCTTCTATGATATCAACAGCACGCGGATACTTCTGCAAAGCCTCCTGAAGGTCAGCCTCCAATCCATCCACAATTCCCTTTTGAAGCTTTTCCATGAGACGCTCATCGACTGACTTCCTTTCAGCATGATTTGTAGCCTCTGAAAGACAAGATTTCTCTTGTGAATTCTGCTCGTCAAGCAGATGTTGAGCCAGCGAGATGAGATTCTCTGAAGCCTGGGAAGAAGGACGCAGAATGACTTCCTCTATGATTTGAAGTTGAGCATGAGGAATGTCGGCATACATCACTTTAGCAGAAGGATTTACAATTCCGAAATCTATTCCATGCTTTTGGGCATGATAAAGGAAGACTGCATGCATTGCCTCGCGAAGGTAATTGTTCCCTCGAAAGCTGAAACTGAGGTTGCTCACACCACCGCTGACATGAGAACCTGGCAGATTCCGCTTGATCCAGTCAGTAGCTCGGATGAAATCCCAGGCATAGGCATCGTGTTCTGGCATACCCGTTGCGACAGCCAGAATATTGGGGTCGAAAATGATGTCCTCAGGTGGAAAACCTACCTTGTCAACCAGCAGATGATAGGCACGCTCGCAAATTTCGATGCGGCGCTCATACGTGTCTGCCTGTCCCTTCTCATCGAAAGCCATCACAACGGTAGCGGCTCCCATTTCCTTGATTTCCTGAGCATGATCCAGGAATGTTGCCTCGCCTTCCTTAAGGGAAATGCTGTTTACGATTCCCTTTCCTTGGATGCACTTCAAGGCAGCACGTATCACTTCCCAATCGCTGGAGTCAATCATGAAGGGAACCCGACAGATATCAGGCTCACTTGCCAGCAGATTGAGGAAACCAACCATCTCCTTCTTCGTGTCGAGCAAACCGTCGTCCATGTTGATGTCGAGCACCATGGCACCATCCTCCACCTGCTTGCGAGCGATGGAAAGAGCTTCGTCATAGGAACCCTCACGAATGAGTCGCAGGAACTTTTTGGAACCAGCCACATTGCATCGCTCACCCACATTGATGAACGTACTGCCAGAATCCGTCTTGTCATCATTCACCAGCAAAGGGTCTAACCCGCTGAGAGCAACGCTGTAATGTACCTGGGAAGGAACATGAGCAGAATAGTGGGTCAGATCCTCGAGAGCAGCAATATGTTCAGGTGTGGTACCACAACATCCACCAATGATGTTTACCAAACCCTCCTCCACAAAATGTTGCATCTCGTCGTGCATCATCTGTGGCGTCTGGTCGTACCCTCCCATCGTGTTGGGAAGACCGGCATTGGGATGAGCAGTAATATAATAAGGTGCGTGCTGGGCCAACGCACGTAGGCATGGCAACATGTCATGAGCGCCAAAGGAACAGTTGAGGCCAATGCTTAGCAAGGGAGCATGAGCCACACTAACGACAAGAGCTTCCAAGATCTGTCCACTCAGAATGCGCCCTGCCTTATCGATGACCGTTACGCTGAGCATCAATGGAACCTGAATGCTTGTCCGCTCCACAGCCTTCTGGAAAGCACGAATGGCAGCCTTGGCGTTGAGTGTGTCGTAAACGGTCTCGAGCAGAATGGCATCTACCCCACTCTGCAACAAAGTGGAAATCTGCTCAACATACGCATCACATAACTCATCAAAGGTCAGGGCACGAAAAGCAGGATTGTTCACGTCAGGACTCATGGAGAGCGTCTTGTTGGTGGGACCAACGGTAGCAATCACGAAACGAGGCTTCTCTGGTGTGGAGAACTCCTCAGCCACTTGGCGGGCAATGTGGACTGCCGTACGGTTGATTTCCTGCACATACGCCTCACAATGGTAATCAGCCATGCTGACTCGCTGGGCGCTGAACGTGTTGGTTGTGATGATATCTGCTCCTGCCTGAAGATAGCGTCGATGAATATCCTGAATAACGTCAGGACGCGTGAGTATCAAGATGTCGTTGTTGCCTTGCATCTGACCTGAAATATCGCGGAAACGGTCGCCACGAAAATCTTCTTCTGTCAGACGATAGGTCTGTATCATGGTACCCATCGCTCCATCGAGCCTCAGGATACGGCCTTTATCTAGTTCTGATTGCAATGTGAGCATGAAAGCATCAATAGCCGAAGACCTCGTGAGCGGAGAGGAGTTTCACCGTACCTAACTTGGTCAATTCCTTGGAATCCAATCCAGCAGGATCACCAGCAAAAGCAGTACGGTAATGAAGATCCTTCACGTGAGTCTGCTGGAAATTGACAATGTCGTCGAGAGTGATATCCTGTACCTGATTGTAAACCATCTGACGAGGATCGTCCTGCAAGCCAAGTTTCTCAGCACTCAGGAATGCTTCGATGATACGCTGGCGGGTAGTACGTTCAGTACGAAGTTGTGTGATGAGTCCCTGCTTAGAGATATCAAAGGCGGTCTGACTGGCTGGCATATTGTTGACGATATCGCTGAACACGTCGATGCAATCGCCCAATTTGTCATTCTGACTCTGGATATTGGTTACAAAATAGGCGTATGTGTCCTGATAGTTAGGAGAATTGTAGCGGGCACCAGCACCATAGCAAAGGCTACGCTTCTCGCGCATCTCCTGGAAGACTACCGTATTCATGCCTGCTCCAAAGTATTCGTTGTACATGCGAATGGCACCCAACTCATCAGCCTTCCAGGGAGTACCTATACAAGCGTATTGAGACATGACAAAACTGGTGGTTCCATGATAAGGATATACGAAACAAAGATTCTCGGCAGGTTGCTCCATAGCAGGAACATTGTTCGCCAGAACGGGCTTCATCTCAGGTTGGTCAATGCTATTCAGAGTGGCTAACACGTCAGCATTCCTGGCAGGTCCATAATAGAGAATTCGATGCTCAAAAGAGCGCATATCGCGAATTCGTGCAACCAAGTCCTCATAGTTGGTCTTCTGCAATTCTTCGTTTGTCAGGGTAAGTTCAACACCAGGCAAGCCATAGGTCAGATAATCGCGCAGGAAGTAACTGTAATAGTCGAACATGCTCATCATATTCTGACGCTCCTGAAGATTGCTGAGAATCAGGTTCTGGAAGGCAACAGAGTCAGGTTTCACGTTAGTGAGCAAATTATCCAGCAAACGCAGGGCTTCAGGCATATTCTCCTGGAGACCAGAGAGGTTGATACGTGTCTCACGAACGTCTGCACGAACATCGAACTTGCATCCCAGTAAGAAAAACTTTTGCTGAACCTCCTCAGCGGTCATGGAATCTGTTCCTAAATAATTGAGATACTGGGCGGCTAAGGGCAGATAACGGTCAGCAGCCTGTCCCATATCGTACAGATAAGTCAACTGGAAAATGTCGTTGATAGTGTTCTCTCGATAGATAACGGGTACCTTGGCATCCGTCTCGCTGAAAGTGAGATCCTTCTGGAAATCCAGGAAAATAGGTTCGATGGGAGCAACTGTACTATCGAGAATAGCTTTAGCAAACACGCTGACAGTATCTCGGTTCATCTGGATAGGAGTGATGGCAGGCTTGGGAACAGGCGTGATGGTGGGGTCCTCGCCCTGACGCTTATTGATCACAACAAAGTTCGTGTCGAGAAGATGCTTGTTAGCGAATGCCACAACGTCCTCTTTCTTAATCTTTGCCAAACGGTTCATGCTCTGTGCCTGATCAGCCCATGGTACATCATTGATGAAAGCATCCACATACATCATGGCTCGATTCCTGTTTGCCTCGAGAGAAGCCTGCTGGTTGAGTTTGGCTTCAGCAATGATTCCTTGTACCAAATCATCGTCAAACTCACCCTTACGCAACTTGTCAACTTCACCCAAGAGCAACGTCTTCAGTTCGTCGAGTGACTGGCCTGTCTGAGGTTGAGCCTCGAGCATAAGAACTGAGTAATCACAAAGATTATAGGTCTCTGTACTGGAAGAATTGACCAACTGAGTCAAATTGAGATCAAGATCGAAAAGACCAGCAGTACCATTATGCAAGACCTGAGTCAACACCTGAAGAGTATCGTTCTGGTGACTTGCTGCACCATCGAAACGCCATCCCATAATCACCATTTCTGGGTTAGGTGTAATCACTTCGCAAGATTTGGCTTCAGTCAACTCTGGCTGAGGATCATAATGAGGCATCTCCAATTCCTTGTTGGGTTCCATGTCGCCAAAATACTTGATGATAACATCAATCATGTCGTCAGGATTGAAGTCACCTGAGAGACAAATAGCCATATTGTTGGGAACATAGTACTTGTGGAAGAAATCAAGGATATTCACGATGGAGGGGTTCTTGAGATGCTCACCCAAACCTATTACAGAATGACTGTAAGGATGGGTGGGAGTAAGGGCACCAAACATGGCATCAGAAAGATGATCCCAATCGCTGTTGAGATACTTGTTGAATTCTTCATATACCGCCTCTAACTCAGTATGGAAACCACGCAGCACCATGTTCTTAAAGCGGTCACTCTGGATTTTAGCCCAATTCTCGACCTCATTACTGGGAATATCCTCCGTATAGACTGTCTGGTCGTAAGAGGTGAAGGCATTCGAACCCTTAGCACCAATATGAGCCATCAACTTGTCGTATTCGTTGGGTATAAAGTAAGAACTTGCCTCGTAACTGATACTGTCTATCTGATGATAAATGGCCTTTCTCTCAGACTCATCTGTGGTCTTGCGATACGTCTCGTACAACTCTGTGATTTGATCCAGCAAAGGTTTCTCGGCCTCAAAATTGACGGTACCAAAATTGGAACTTCCCTTGAAAAGCATGTGCTCCAGATAATGAGCAAGACCTGTAGTTTCAGCAGGTTCATGCTTACTGCCTGCATGTACAGCAATAAAAGTCTGGATGCGTGGTTCATCATGATTCTCAGTCATATAAACCTTCAGACCATTCTCTAATGTATACATTTTGGTCTTCAGCACATCACCTTCAACGGTTTCATAGTCATACTTGAATTTCTTGCAACTGGTCAGGCATAAAGCGACTGTAGCCAGCAACATCAGGGATTTACCCCATGAAATGTTTTGTCTAAGCATAATTTTTACTATTTTTGAGATTAATTAATTGCTTCATTATATGATACAAACCTCAACGGCGAAAGAATACGAGAGGTCTAAAAATCCTTCTTGAATTGTCGATCAATAGCTCTTCGATCCTCTTTTTCCTTCAACGTTTCACGCTTGTCGTACTCCCTCTTTCCGCGAGCAATATGGATGTCCACTTTGGCCAATCCCTTTTCGTCGATAAAGATTAGGACAGGAATAATACTGAATCCTGGAGACTTTACCGTCTGCTGAATCTTGCGTATTTCCTTTTTCGTAAGGAGAAGTTTGCGGTCACGACGTTCAATGTGGTTATTGTAAGAACCTTGTTTGTATTGAGCCACATACATGTTCTTGAGCCACACCTCACCATTGATTACATAGCAATAGGTATCCACCAGGCTGGCTTTACCTTGACGTATACTTTTGATTTCAGTACCAGTCAATACTATGCCAGCCGTGTATTTGTCTAAAAGCAGATAATCGTGTTCTGCCCGCTTGTTCTTTATATTGATGGATGCTCCCTTGTTGGGAATCAATGTCTTAGCCATTTATTCGTCTCTTCTGTCATTTCACTACAGTAGCAAAATTCTCGATGTGTTCATCCACGTATCGAGCCACCACTTCAGTCACTTCTTCCTCCATCTCTATAAATTTATCATCCAAGTCATCAAACTTGGGATACTGCTCAAAGAGAGCCATAAATTCCTCGTCTGTGCAATCCTTTGTAAGCTCATCGCCGTACTTTTCGAAAAGCCTGCGGCCATCATAAATCAAGTTACAGAATTCACGAGAACCCCAGAGACGCATCGCTTTGGCAAATGGATTGAGGAAGATGAAGGGGCCATAACCATTGTGAATCAATTGGATAAAACCGCCATCCAACACCTCCTTGCGTACCTTCTCGTAAGCCAACAAAGTGATCTGGTCAGGATGCAACTGCTGCATCGTTTCAGCATTCAGCTCACCACCAATCGCCGACAGAATGGCATCGCGAAAGACTCCAATGAAGGCATCCATTCCCTCATCTGCAGCTCGCAGAATATCTTGTTCCTTAATCTTTACTTCCATAAAAATCAAACTCTATTTTGCAAAGTTATGAAATAATCATTAAATTTG
>CAMKMK010000112.1 GCA_946413885.1 uncultured Prevotellaceae bacterium | reverse complement strand
CTTTATCCTCTCGCCTGCCATCATCATCTATACCATTATTTTATATACCTATTTCATAAAAATCGTTTTCGAGTGGGATTTGCCAAAGGGAGGTGTCGCCTGGATGGTTATGGGCTTCATCATTGCCGCTCTTGTTGGGCGAATGGCGCAGTCAGTTCTCAGCCAACGACATTACGATTGGTATTATCGACACTTTACGCTGATAGCTATTCCCCCTTTGATTCTCTATTGGGTAGGTTCTGTTTATCGCATCCGCCTGTATAGTTTCACAGAGAGTCGCTTCTATCTGCTGGTGGCTGGAGTGCTGATGACGCTATTTGTACTGATGCTTCTTCACGAAAGAACACGTCGTTTCCAACTGATGGCACTCATCATTGGTGCAGCCATCATACTTTTCACCTATATCCCTGACATCTCAGCCAAAAAGATTGGACTTACTTGTCAAAAACAAAGGTTGAATGAAATCATCAGCGAATTGAAGTTGGCAAACCCCAAGACAGGAAAACTTAACGATGACCTCAATATAAGCACAATCCAGAAAGACAGCCTTTTGGGCTTGAGGTATCAGGATGCATGCAGCATTATCAGATATGTACGCAAAGAGGTAGGCTCAGACAAGTTTGATGACCAATATGGAGAATGGTCACACTCAGAATATGAATTCAGATATACGAGTGATGCCTCGACAGAGGATAAAAGCTATTCACGAATGATGCCAATACAACTGGGTGACTACAACATCATGCTCCAAGAAGATAACTATTGTTTGAATTATGACAAACACGTGATAACCGTTGGAACGAAAAAGGGGAAAACTATCCTTGAATACCCTATTGATTCACTTGTCAAGAAGAATCCTATACTTTTGAAAAATCCTAAAGAATTACTTTCCTATAAGAATGATTCACTAATGCTGGTACTCGACATGATCAGTTTTAATGACAGCGCAATAACGTATGTCAGCGGATATGATTTCTGTCTATTCAAGAAGAAAACAGAGAAAGAATAAGAAAGATTAGGCAACAACAAGGTAAGTAAGATAGGCAATATAGGAAAGAACCAAAACAAGGCCTTCCAACTTGCTGAGACTTCTTCTGGAACATGCAAAAATCCAAAGAAGTACATTACTGAATATAAATACAGCCCAATCTACATTAGAAATGTCCTGAACTGCCATAGGACGAATGGCACTACATGTACCTAAAACAAAAGCTACATTGAAGACATTGCTCCCAATGGCATTTCCAATAGCCAACCCCTCGCTCCCCTTCTTCGCAGCCACCATGCTGGTAGCCAATTCTGGAAGACTCGTACCTGCAGCCAAGATTGTCAATCCAATTACACTCTCGCGTACTCCCCAGAGACGAGCCAGGTCCGCAGCATTGTTGACCAGCAACTGCCCTCCTGACACCAAACAGGCAATTCCAATCAAGAGCAGGAAGAAAAGTTTCCAAATGGAAGTATCCTCATGAACCTCACCAGATGTCTTCTGGCCATGTGTGCCCAAATAATAGGTATAATAAAGGAAGCAGCAGAAAAGAATCAACAGGAAGATAGCGTCCAAGAGGGTAATATCACCATCATAACATAATGCAAAAAGCACTATAGCAAAGAAAAAACTCAGAGGGATATCGCGATAAAGAACTCCTTTCTGGATAAAAACTGGCATCATCAAGGCAGAAGCACCTATAATGGCCAATGTGTTGAAGATATTGCTACCCACAATATTACCCACACTCATGTCTGAACTGCCACGCAAACTACTGAACAGACTTACCATCAATTCAGGTAAGCTGGTACCCATAGCAACCACAGTCAGACCTATTACCAACTCACTCACATGCCACTTACGTGCGATACCGCTTGCTCCGTCAGTAAACTTATCAGCTCCCCAAAGTACCAAGGCTATTCCTATTACAAGGAAAAATATATTCAATATCATAACGAATGCAAAGATACACATTTTATATTTATTTTATAAGATTTCACACCTATTTTGATGGGATTTGACTTTTTATTTGTATTTTTGCAGCGAAAACTAAACTAAATTGAGTTCAACATAATAACAGATAAGACGAAAATGAAACTTTTGAAATTTGCTTTTTCCTTGGCATTTGTTGCTGTAGCAAGCTCTGCATCAGCACAATACGAGGGTACATCATGGGAACAAAGAATTGGTACAGGTCAAGACAGTATCGATGCACGTCAAAACCTTAGCCTGTTCCAAATGTCATACGACAACAAGCAATGGCCTGAGGCATACGAGTCTTGGAAACCATTGATTGAGAAAGCTCCTTGTGCTCAAAAGGGTATCTACACCAAGGGTGCGTTCATGCTATATAACCTGATTACCAGCGAGCAAGATAAGGCAAAGAAGCTGCAATACTTCAAGGATTTGATGTTGCTCTTTGATACACGTGTGAAGAATTTGGATGCCCTGAACTCTTTTGAGAACGAGAAAGGAAAGTCCACCATGGGTGATGTTCTTTCCCTGAAGGCTGACTACTACAACTGGACTGCTCCTACGGTTGAGGGAAGTGAGTACACTCTGAACAAATCTTACGCAAACTATCGTGAAGCTATCACCATGATCAACGAGAAGGGTGGTCGTGAGATTGAAGGTTCTGTACTCCAGAATTTCTTCCTGGTTAGTGACGCTATGTACAAAGCTGCTCCAAATGTAATGCGCGAGCAGTACTTGCAGGACTATCTTGACAGTAAGGATGCTTGCGAGAAGATGCTTCAGTTGGCGAAGGAAGCACAAGCTGATGGCGACAACGAAAAAGCAGAAAAGCTGATTGCCAAGTATGATGGACCTTTGGCTCTCGTTGAGCAAACATTCACTCAAAGTGGTGCTGCCGATAGCGCTCAGATTGTGGCTATCTACACCAAGAAGTTTGACACTTATAAAACTGACATCAATAAGTTGAACAGCGCTTTGACGTTGATGGCTCAGAACGATTGTGACAACTCTGACATCTATTTCCAGTATGCTGAGGCTGCTTACCAGATCGAGCCTACCTTCACAAGTGCCATCGGTTTGGCTCAGAAGGCTCAAGCTGACGGAAAAGCCACTCAGTGTCTGGAGTACTATAACAAAGCTTTAGAGTTGGCAACCAGTGACCAGACTCGTGGTGCTATCTGCATGAGAATTGCAAAGGCTCTTGCCAGCAGTGGCGCATACACCAAAAGTGGTGAATACATCGAGAAATCTATCCAGTACAATCCTGATTTGGCTGGACGTGCATACTATCAGCACGCAGTATCCTTGGTTCACGCTCACGACATGAAGGGTGCAATGGAATTCTGCACAAAGGCAGCAAGCTCTGATATTACCATTGCTCCTCAAGCCAACCGTCTGAAGTCTCATATCCAGGAGATTCAGTCTGCACAGGCTCAGAATGCTAAGGCTCAGGCTGAATATCAAGAGTACCTGCGCAAGAAGAAGGCTGAGGAAGACTTCTGGAACCAGAAGTAATCCGACAAATAAAAAGTCACATATTATCGCCTGACATCTCTTCCAAAGAAATGTTGGGCGATTTGTTTTCAAGCCCTCCACTTTCTTCTGAATTATTGTTCAAAACAATAAGAAAGATGAAGAACCACAAACAAGAAAGTGTTAAAGCTTGTAAAAAGAAACAGACATATAACATCGATTTGGGATTTTCTTTGTAACTTTAAAGCGATTTATGGATAAAATAACAAAAATTTAATAAAATCTTAGGAAATAACCTAATGAAATTTCCTATAGTTATACTATAACAAAATTAAAAAGATATGACAAATCTATTATTTATTGGTAATCTGGGTACTGGCGAGATTGTTATCATTGCACTCGTCGTCCTATTGCTTTTTGGTGGTAAGAAAATTCCTGAACTAATGCGAGGAATCGGAAAAGGAGTAAGAAGTTTCAAAGACGGCATGTCTGACATTGAAAAAGAAATCAATGAAGACCCCACAGAGAAGTCTTCTGAAAAGAAAGTAGAGAAAACGGATAACTAACATATTTAACAACTCAAAATTTATTTTATATGGAAAGAATGTCAAGAAGATCCTTCCTGAAGGTTGGAACCGCTGCTTCTGCAGCATTGGCTATGGCTCCCGCTGACATGCTGGCTAAAGCTAAGAGTAAAAAAACAACCAAAACTTCTGGCAAGATCAAGTTGCTGGGTGTAGGTGTAGGTGGACGTGGACATGCTGATATCAATGGCGTGACCTATGGCCCTAACAACACTGTTTATGATGACGTTGAGTTCATCGGTATTGCTGATATTGACTGGAAGTATGCTAAAGGCGTGCTCGACGAATATCAGAAGTTGTTCCCCAACTGCAAGATGTATCATGACTACAAGACGATGTATGCCGAGTTGCTGGATCAAGCTGACGCTGTGATTTGCGGTACTGCTGACCACACTCATGCTGTCATCTGTGCTGAAGCTTTGGCTGCTGGCAAGCATGTATATTGCGAGAAGCCATTAACCCGTACCGTTTACGAATCTCGTCTGCTTACCAAGCTTGCCAAGAAGGCTGGTGTTGCTACCCAAATGGGTAACCAAGGTTCAAGCGGCGAAGGTGTAAATCTTGTTTGCGAATGGATTTGGAACGGTGAGATTGGTGAGGTAACCCGTGTTGATGCCTTCACAGACCGTCCTATTTGGCCTCAGGGATTGGAGCGTCCAACGGAAGTACACGAGATACCCAGCACATTGAACTGGGATGCTTTCATTGGCCCCGCACCTAAGCGTCCTTACAACTCTATCTATCACCCCTGGAACTTCCGTGGATGGTGGGACTTTGGTACTGGTGCTTTGGGTGATATGGCTTGCCATATTCTGCATCCAGTATTCAAGGCTTTGGATTTGGGCTATCCCATCCATGCTGAGGGTAGTTCTACCCCACTAATGTCTGACTGCTGCCCCAGTGCTCAGGTTGTTAAACTGACTTATCCCGCTCGTCCCAACCGTCCTAAGGTTGCAATGCCTGAGGTAGTTGTAACATGGAGCGATGGTGGTATCATCCCATTCCGTCCAGATGGACTGCCTGTTGGTAAGGATTTGAACATCAGTGGTGGTGGTGCAATCTTCTATGGTACCAAGGACATCCTGGTAGTAGGTTGCTATGGTGAGAAACCCTATTTGGTAAGCGGTCGTGTTCCCAATGCTCCCAAGGTTTGCCGCCGTGTAACTGAAAGCCACCAGCGTGACTGGATCCGTGCCATCAAGGAAATCCGTTCTGGCAAGGTAGATTGGGTAAAGACAGCTTCTGACTTCAGCGAGGCTGGTCCTTTCAACGAAATGGTTGCAATGGGCGTTGTCGCTACACGTCTGCAAGGCTTGAATCAAGTTCTTGATTGGGATGGCGAGAACATGCGCTTCACGAACATTCCTGAGAAGGCTACCGTACGTTCTATGTTGAAGGACGGCTTCTCAATTCACGATGGACATCCCACATTCGACAAGAAGTGGACAGAACCCGTCAATGCTCGCGAATTTGCAGCAGAACTCATCAAGCCTAAGTACCAGAATGGCTACTCTCTGCCCGATATGCCTGCATAAATAACAACATAGTTCACCCGAAAATGACACTAAGAAATCTCCTTGCCGCAGCAGCACTGGCTGCTGCGGCTGGCGTACAAGCTCAGCCTCAGTACGTCGTTATCGAGAACCCGCAGGTTGACCTCAGCACACTGAAAGTTGACAAGGATGGCTATTATGTACTGTTCGACGGTACAAGCATGAATGGTTGGCGCGGCTATTGCAAGGACTATATCCCCAGCAAATGGGAGAATAAGGACGGTGCTCTCCATTTCAAGGGCCGTGGCGAAGGCGAAGGTGGCGACATCATCTTCGCACACAAGTTCAAGAATTTTGAATTCGAGATTGAATGGAAAATCGCTGAAGGCGGCAACTCTGGCATTTTCTATTTAGGCAAGGAAACGGCCACCATCAACAACGATGCGCCAAAGACCGAAGAGACGAAGGCCGGCAATGTGACGATCACACAGACGATTGACAATCGCGGTAAACTCAACTACCAGCCCATCTACATCAGCTGTCCCGAATGCCAGGTTCTTGACAACGAGCGCCATCCCGATGCAAAACTCGGCGCAACCCTCGGTATCCGTCAAAGCACCAGCCTCTACGACATGATTGTAGCAAAGCCTCAGAACGCCAATCCCGCAGGTCAGTGGAACAAGGTGAAGGTTGTCGTGAAGAACGGCAAGGTGACACACTTCCAGAACGGTGTAAAGGTGCTGAGCTACACTTTGGCAGATCAGTCTTGGATTGACTTGATTCAGACCTCCAAGTTCAGCCAGAAGAACTGGCCTCTTGCCTATGAAATTATGAAGGACTGTGGCAAGGAAGCCGGTTATTTCGGCATGCAGGACCACGGCGATGAAGTATGGTATCGCAACATTCGCGTAAAGGTACTGAAATAAGCAGATAATATCAATTAAGCATAAAGAAAAAGTATGAAAAAGCTATTTTTAAACATCAGTCTTATGGCCGTTGTTGCAATGGCTATGTGCATGACATCCTGCACGCCCAAGCCAGCTGAGCCAGTGAAAAAGGATATAGCCTTCCAGATGTACAGCGTTCGTGAACTCATTGGGGACCCTGGCAAATATGCAGAAAACCACGAGACTGCGCTGAAGGCTTTGGCTGATATGGGATATACTGCCATAGAGGCTGCATGCTATGGTGACGGTAAACTCTACGGAGTTGATCCTGAGCAGTTTAAGGCTGACATCGAAGCTGTTGGTATGGAGGTGTTGTCGAGTCATGTTGGTCACAACCTGAATGACGCAGAACTGGAGAGTGGAGACTTCACAGAAGCCCTGAAATGGTGGGAACAATGCATAGACTGCCACAAATGTGCTGGAATGAAGTATATTGTTAATCCAGGCGTCAACTACCCAAGGACATTGGCAGAAGCAGACGTTATCTGTAATTACATGAACAAAGTTGGTGAAATGGTAAATGCTGCCGGCATGAAGTTCGGTTACCACAACCACTCCCATGAGTTCGGAAAAGTAGAAGACAACGTATGGTATGACTATATGATTGAGCATACTGATGCAGACAAAGTGTTCTTCGAGATGGATGTTTATTGGGCAGTTCGTGGAGGAGTTGCACCCGTTAATTATTTCAAGAAATACCCAGGCCGTTTCACTCTACTCCATATCAAGGATGACAGGGAATTAGGGCAGAGCGGTATGGTAGGTTTCGATGCCATCTTTAACAATTTTGAAGTGGCTGGAACCAAGTATCCAGTTGTGGAACTCGAGGGCTGTAATGCACCCACCATCCTGGAGGGCATGAAGGAAAGTGTTGACTACCTTCTGAATGCCGACTTTGTTAAAGCGTCTTACGACGAATAAGTGATTACAACTGTTTATTATGGGTTGCAGGGTATCCTGTAACCCATAATTTATGCGAATAACGAAGAAATGACTGACGAGACAGAAAAGACAGAGGGACTGAACGAGGAAATCAGTCTGTCAGATTCCAACAGCGGAAATCCTACCGTTTCTGAAGAAAACGCCCTGGAACCTTCCACCCAGGAAGAAGAGGAATCTGCAAATGCGAAGGGTGAAAGTCCCAAGATAGAAGAAAAGAAAGCAAAGGCTGAGGAAGAAGAGGACAGCGA
>CAMKMK010000111.1 GCA_946413885.1 uncultured Prevotellaceae bacterium | reverse complement strand
GAGCGTTGCAACATCCCTTCAGTCGCCAAGTTCTGGGTGTTCCTGAAGGCTTTGCTGAAGGAGATACCTGTTAAGGAGTAAGGCAACTTCAAAACGCGTGGAAGAGGATGCTCAACTTAGATAATTTCTACAAGGCGAGGTATGTGCTGAGTCGTGTCATTCGACGCACAGATTTGGTGCAGGCACCTCGTCTCAATCCTGAATCGGATATTTATCTCAAGCCAGAGAATCTCCAGTTGACAGGGTCTTTCAAAGTGCGTGGCGCTTGTTACAAGATTTCCCAGTTGACGGATGAGGAGAAGGCTCGTGGTGTGATTGCTTGTTCCGCAGGCAATCATGCGCAGGGCGTGGCTTTGGGAGCAAGGTATAATCATATCCCCAGTCTCATCTGCTTGCCTGACGGAGCCCCTATCAGCAAGGTGGAGGCAACACGTCGTTATGGAGCTGACATCTGCTTGGTGCCTGGCGTCTATGATGATGCCTACCAGAAAGCCATTCAACTTCGCGACGATGAAGGCTATACGTTCGTTCATCCCTTTGATGACGAGAATGTTATAGCAGGTCAGGGAACCATCGGATTGGAACTTCTTGACCAGTTGCCTGACGTGGAGGTTGTCATCGTCCCCATTGGAGGTGGCGGCTTGGCAAGTGGTGTGGCGTATGCCATCAAGCAGCTCAATCCCAAGGTACAGGTTTATGGTGTTCAGGCGGCTGGTGCGCCCAGTATGTATCAGAGCATGGTGGATCATAAGATTCTGCATCTTGCCAGCGTGAATACCATTGCTGACGGCATTGCTGTGAAGGAGCCAGGTGAGCTTACCTACGACACCTGCATGAAGTACCTGGATGGCATTGTAACGGTCAGCGAGGATGAGATTTGTGCTGCCATATTGACTCTCATCGAGCAGCATAAGATGGTGGCAGAGGGAGCAGGGGCTGTCAGCGTGGCAGCCGCCATGTTCGATAAGATTCCCATTGCAGGAAAGAAGACCATCTGCATTGTCAGCGGAGGAAATATCGACGTGACGATCCTGAGTCGTGTCATCAATCGTGGTTTGGCTAAGAGTGGCCGCACCTGTACCTTTGTGGTGGAGTTGGAAGACAAGCCTGGGCAACTCGTGGGTGTCAGCACAGCTATCGCTGAATTGGGCGGCAACGTGATCAGCGTGCATCATGAGCGAAACGATGACAGCGCTCGTGTCACGGCCTGCCAGTTGAGAATCAAGGCAGAGACCCGCAATCAGGAACACATCGAGGAAATAAGAAACGCATTAACAGAAAAAGGATTTAAAGTTTCATAAGAGATGAAAGCAGTTCATACAGACAAGGCTCCAGCAGCCATCGGCCCTTATAGTCAGGCTATCGAGGTCAACGGTTTCGTTTTCGCCAGCGGTCAGATTCCTATCGACCCTGCAACAGGTTCTTTCGTGGAAGGTGGCATTCAGGAACAGACGCGCCAGGCGCTCACCAATGCCCAGCAGATTCTTCAGACGGCAGGCACAGACTTGAATCATGTCGTCAAGACAACTGTATTCCTGAGCGACATCGCCAATTTCGCTCCCATGAATGAGGTGTATGCTCGGTTCTTTACTGAACCTTTCCCTGCCCGCAGTGCTGTGGCTGTGAAAGACCTCCCTAAGGGTGCCCTCGTGGAGATCGAGGTGATAGCTGTCAAGTAAGTGTATAGTTAAGATTCCTTTAAAGAAGGACTCTTTTAAGAAATAATAACGGATGGAATCGGATGGATTTCATCCGTTTTTTGTTTCTTTGCACATCAATATAGACTTTTCACTATGCGTAGAATTCTTTTCTTTTTCTGTATATTTATGGCAATGTCTTCTTTTGCAGGATCGAACAACGATGCCAAGCGTCTGGTCAGCCTCTTGAGAGAGTTCCAGGTACGCGAGGATGTTTCTCCTGATAGTTTCTTTACTGACGTGAAATTGTTGCAGGAGGCCATCCAGCAGCAAACGGATTCCTGTTCTCGAGCCATCTATCGTGCCACGTTGGCCCATTTGCTGTCGATGAATGCAGGCCGTTCGCAGGTGTATCGTCGCAATACGGAGAGCCATCCTGACAGCATTCAGGAATGGACTTCTGAGGAGTATCGCGAGCATTCTGCACAGCTTTATGCCCAGTCGCTTCAGGACATGAGTCTCTTGCAGGCAGCTCCTACCAGCCAGTGGGTTCCGTTGGTTCAGCGAGGCAGCCACGAAAAGGTTTTTGGAAGTGATATGCTATATGTCATTTGGCAGGCATACGTGAATGATATTCCTCGTTATCTTCGTGAGAAGCTGCAGACGCCCACCTATGCCGATGTCATACCTGTCTATCTCAAGGCTGGCCTGCGTGAGGCGATGCTTCGCTTGACGCTTGATTCCTTGCTTCAGGAGGGTTCCCACGATACGTCCCAACAGGCTTTGCAGAAGACGCGTGAGGAGTACAGCGATATTCCTGCCTGTGCGTTGGTGTATATGAGGTTGGCTGATTATGCATCGAAGCCTGAGGAGCAGAAAGAGATTCTCGAGGAGGCTTTGCGTCTTTATCCCACCTGCGATCAGAAGGCTGAGATCCAGAATCGCCTCTTGGAATTGCAGAGCCCTGTTCTCTCATGGAATCCTGAGGCATTGTACTATCCTGACCAACAGATTCGTATGCCTCTCGAGGTGCGCAACATGCAGTCCATGACGATGACCCTCTATCAGCTTCCACAGAATTTCGAGAAAGAGGAGAAGGATTTGCTTGCGAGAGTTAAGAAGATGGGAGTTCGCATTCGATCTGAGGTTCATGAGTTCGCTGCTCATCCCAACGTGGAATTGTGGCATGACACACTCCTTTGGCAGAGTCCAGGCTGTGGCGTGTATGCCATGGTGGTGGAGGGGCAGACGGAAGCCAGGCTTGCAAAGAAGGTTTCCCCTCAGGTCTCTCTCTTCCGCACGTCCCGCCTTAATTTCTTCCGCTTAAGGCTTCCTGACGATTGCTTGCGTGTCATCGTGGTGGATAGCCAGACAGGACAGCCCCAGCAAGGTGTTCGTGTCGATTTCTATGCTCGTGAGGACAAACAGGATTCGTTCATTACCAAGTTGACGACTGACGAACGGGGTATGGTAGATTTCAATGCGAAGCCAGATGCCCGCCGTCTCTATGTCAAGCTGTCACGTGAAGAGGATGAGGCGTATCCTTTGTCGCCACTTTCCCATTATTTTTATAATCGCTCGCAGCCTGAGAAGCGAGAGACTGAACTGAGGCTTTTCACAGACAGGGCCATCTATCGACCAGGACAAACCGTTTATGTGGGTGCTGTGGCTTATAGCCAGAAGGGATGGGAGGCTGGTGTGCTTCCTGATGTGGAATACACGCTGAAGTTCATGGATGCCAATCATCAGGAGATTCTGACCCATACCTTGCGCACAGACGAGTTTGGCACGTTGCAGGACAGCCTTCCCTTGCCTCAGAAGGGCCTTCCAGGAAGCTATCAGATCCGCATAGGCAACCAGACGTGCACGATACGGGTGGAAGAGTATCGACGTCCCACCTTCCAAGTGGAGATGGATCCTGTGGAGAACCTCGACCTCTCAGGCGACAGCATTACTGTTACAGGACGTGCTCTCACGTATAGTGGTGTGCCTGTCATCCAGGCTCGCGTGATTGGAACCTATCGTTGGACCAGCAGTTGGTGGCGTCGCAGGAATGACAGTTCAGCTCCTCATGAGACAGATACTGTCTGGACGGATGCTCAGGGCAAGTTCCAGCTACGTATTCCGCTGGATATAGATAAGGAGGAACTCTGGTCAGGCAGACGAATCGCCGTTCATGTGGATGTCCTGAACAGTCAGGGCGAGACGCAGCAGGGTTCGTTGAATATCCCTGTTTGTACGCGTCCCTTGCGCCTTTGGGGACAAATGGAATATCAGCAGGACCGCGAACGGCTCTGTCCCCTTACGCTTACGCTCTATTCGCCTACGGATCGTCCTGTGGATGGAACTGTCACTTGTCGTGTTCTGCAAAAGAAAGAGATCGTCTGCGAGTTTACGATTCCATCAGGCAAGCCCACCATACCTGAGCAGTTGCGAAGTCTGCCCTCTGGTGCCTATTCCATGGAGGCTCAAGGGATCGTGGGGCAGGATACTGCCACGTGGAACACTCAATTCGTCTTGATGTCCATGCAGGATACACGTTTGGCCGTAGAGAAGGATATCTGGCTCTATACGCCTTGCGACACGTTCTCTGTGGATCGACCCGCTCAGGTTCAGTTTGGTACCAGTTTCCAGGATGCTTGGGTCTATTGTGCCTTGACTTCTGTGGCTGGCCTCACGATAGACACGCTGGTGCACATGAGTGACAGTCTTGCCGTTTGGACCATTCCTTATCGTAAGGAGTATGAGAAGGGAGCCTCCTTTTCCATTTCCCTGTATAAGGAACAGAATTTCTATACCCAGACGCTTCAACTCCGTCTTGAGCAGCCTGATACCCGTTTGCGTGCTCATTGGGACACGTTCCGCGATCATCTTCGTCCTGGTCAGGCAGAGGAATGGAAACTCTCGCTTCGTCAGCCTGATGGCACACCAGCCCAGGCGAATGTGATGCTCAGCCTCTACGATGCCTCGCTCGATGCTTTGGCCTCTCACAGTATGAATCTCTCTGTCTATCGTGGTTACTTCATTCCCTCGCTCGATATCGCTGCCGGTCGCCATTTCACAATACGCTATCGTTGGCAAAGCCTGCTCATGCAGATGTGGATGCACAAGACGCGAACCTTCTCCTTCAGCGAGTTCAATCCTGATTATTTCTGCGCTCTTCCCATGCTTCAGTCCAAGGAAACCAGAGGTGTCAGACAGGTAAACAGCAAGTACGATATGGTTGAGGTGAAGCCGATGGGTACTTCCGTTAGGATGGCTAGGGAGGCGGCTGGTGCAATTCAGAATTTCAATTTCTCTGAACTGGATGGATTGTCCTTTGCCTCAGCCGAAGAGGCACTTCAGGGTCAAATTGCAGGGCTGAATTTGAAGTCCACTGAGGAAGAAAGTATGGACGACACCTCTTCTATGGGTGAGGAGATGAACGTGGAGATGCGTACGAACCTCTCTGAACTGGCCTTCTTCATGCCTCAGTTGCGCACGGATTCGCAGGGGCAGGTCACGATAGCCTTCACCTTGCCTGAAAGCCTGACCAGTTGGCATCTTTTGGGTTTGGCCCACACAAAGGATCTGATGACGGCTCAGTTGGACGAGAAGGTGGTGGCTCAGAAGGATCTTATGGCGGAACTCTATCTGCCTCGCTTCCTGCGTGCAGGGGATCAAGGTATCCTGACTGCAAGCGTCCGCAACATCTCTGAAACCCAGCAAAAGGGTAGGGCATCCTGGATCATTCGCGATGCTGAGACGGATAAGGTGCTCAAGCGACAAGAAGTTCGCATCGATTTGACGGCTCAGTCTGATACCGTCTTCACGCTTCCCTTCTCTGCCTCCCAGGAGCATCCCATGCTGGTGGTGCAATGGATGGCTCAAGGCACGGATTGCTCTGATGGGGAACAACGTTACCTGCCCGTTCTCAGCGACATGGAGACGATTACTGAGACCAAAGCCTTCAGCATTCGTGGTGCTCAGCAATGGAGCATGGATTTGGGTAAACTCTTCTCCTTCGACAATCCTTCAGCCGTAAATCGCTCGCTCACCGTTGAGTACACCCAGAATCCCAAGTGGTTGGCTCTCCAGTGCTTGCCTTCGATGGTGGCTCCTGTCCGTCAGGATGTGCTCAGCCTCTCTGCTGCATACTATGCCGGCTCCTTGGCCTATCATATCGCCCACACCTATCCTGAGATTCAGCGGGCTGTGGAGGAATGGCAGAGTGAAGACGGCGGTACGGACAGTCCACTCGAGAAGAATCAGGAACTCACCAATCTCTTGCTTCAGGAGACGCCTTGGGTTGTGGAAGCCCAGCAGGAGAAGACACGTCGTCAGCGCTTGGCTTCCCTCTTCCAGGAAATCGAGTATCAGGACACCCGCATGGCCATGTTGCACGAGTTGCAGAACCTGCAGCGCCCCAATGGCTCCTTCGCTTGGTTCCCTGGCATGACGGGCAGTCCCTATCTGACTTGCGAGGTGGCTTATATGCTCACCCGCCTGAAATTGATGACGGACAATACGATCCAGCCTGAGCGCAGCATCCTCAATTCCTGCATCCAGTTCATGCTTCACGACATCGCTGAGGCAATACCTGAGATCAGGAAGATGCAGGATCCCATCCCCTCTCTCCTGACCTTGCGCAGCCTCTACGTCATCTATCGTTCAGGCTATGCTCTCAGCAATGATCGTCAGGCTCGCAAGGACGTGGAGTATCTCTTGGATTTGCTCAAGGACAAGGCCAGCCTTCTCGACCGCGAGGAACGTGCCTTGGCGGCTATCGTATTGTACTCGTCTGGTGAACAGAAGAAGGCGCGCGCTTTGATGCCTCGTCTCCACACGTTGCTCCAGCATGCAGACGGAAAATACCTGGCTTATCCCAGCGGAAGCTTCACTTGTATCGACCGCAAACTGCAGACCCATGTACAGCTGATGGAGGCTGTCCAGCTGGTGGAACCTGCCGATACCGCCACGTTGCTCGACATGCAGGAATGGCTCATCCAGCAGAAACGTACCCAGGAATGGGAACGTCCAGCCCAGACAGCTGATGCCATCTATGCCTTGATGCAGAGCAATGTCGAGGAAAAGAGTAAGATGGAGGATGTTCTCCTGAAGGATGGTCGCCAGACATACGTGATTGTCAGTCCGGAAACCTCGTTGGGCTATGTCCGTCAGCGGATCGAGAATGCCAAGCATCTCAAGTCCCTCACAGTGGAAAAGAAGAGTGCCGGCACCAGTTTTGGAGCTGTCTATGCCCAGTATCAGATGCCCGCCTCTCAGGTGGAGGCTCAGCAGGAAGGCTTGAACATCCGTCGCGATATAGATCGTGTGGAACGGATTCATAAGGGAGACCGCATCCATGTGCGCTACACCATTACTGCCGACCGCGACTACGAGTACGTACGTCTGGCAGCTCCCCGCCCAGCTGGCGCAGAGCCCGTCCAGCAGATATCAGGCTACTCCTATCAGGGTGGACTGGGTTACTATCGGGCTATCCACGATGCCAGTACAGAATATTTTGTGGATCACATGCCTCGCGGCACCTATGTCATCGAGGAGGATTGGCTCGTCAGCCATGCAGGTTCCTACGTGTTAGGCCCCACGCTTCTGCAATGTCTCTATGCTCCAGAATATCAAGCCCATACAGAGGGTAAGACTATCCAAGTAGAGCCTGATTTGAGAAAGTGACAAAATATTCTTTACAATTACACATTCTTAAATTTATAGAAATGAGAGGTGGGGGTTATCAATTTTATATGGGCTTTATGGGTAGAGTGGGTTGACTGGGTTCTTTCCCATTAAACCCATTAGTCCCATCCAATTCAGTAACCCACCAGAAACGACGCCGTAACGCCGTAACGCCGTATCATTTCGAAATTTCATTGGGAGGAAAAAAGAAGGATATTTAACTTTATATTATATCTTATAATATATATTATAAGATATAATATAAAAATTTAGCCCGCTCTTCACGGTACGAAAATCAAAAATCCAAATGTTACGGCGTTACGGCGTTACGTCGTGAACAAGCTCTCCCCCATCATCTATCCCGTAGCTGCC
>CAMKMK010000110.1 GCA_946413885.1 uncultured Prevotellaceae bacterium | reverse complement strand
TGCAATCCAGCCATCAAGTCTGCAGCCGACCGTGAAACCCTGCGGCACGCCCTCAGCGATGGCCGTATCCGATGTGTGGCCACAGATCATGCCCCCCATTTGCTTAGTGAGAAGGAAGGAGGTGCCCGTCGAGCTATGAGCGGTATGCCTATGGTGCAATTCAGTTTGGTCAGCATGCTTCAACTGGTTGATGAAGGCGTGCTCAGCTTGGAACGAATGGTGCAGCTCATGTGTCATCATCCAGCAGAACTTTTTCAAGTCAGCCAGCGAGGTTTCATCCGCAAAGGTTATTGGGCTGACCTTGTACTCCTGCGCAGAAGCGAATCAACCTGGACTGTCGATCCACAATGTATCCAAAGCCGATGTGGCTGGAGTCCACGCATGGGTGATGAGTTCCATTGGTTCGTCATCTCCACTTGGGTAAATGGCAACCAAGTCTGGGATGGCAAGAAAGTGAATTTGGAAGTACATGGTGCTCCCGTTCTCTTCAGAATGTGAGGAAGGGACAGCAAAAGGATACGAGGAAAAACACAAAGAGAAGAAGCCTATTCCACATTTGGCAGGAAAGGTTTGATCCACTCGATACTGACACCACGTCGACGTGCATAGTCCTGTAGCTGATCACGTCCTATCCGCCCCACTGAGAAATGGCAGGTCGCAGGATGGGAAAGGATCAGACCGCTTGTGGTAGCATGAGGCAGCATGGCTCCATTCTCTGTCAGAGAAACACCCAAAGAGGGAAAGTCCAGGATGTCAGAAAGGATGAAATTGATGCTCTGGTCAGGCAGGCTGGGATATCCTACTGCAGGCCGTTTTCCCACGTATCGCTCCTGAAAGAGTTCCTCTATCGAAAGATGTTCATCAGGCGCATATCCCCACAGTTCACGCCTTACCATCAGGTGTCCGCACTCAGCTGTTGCCTCTGCCAAACGGTCAGCCAGCGTTTGACAAAGAAGATGGCGATAATCATCCTTGAGAAAGAGTTCCTCCACCTCATTGTCCACTGTGCTCACAAAAAGCCCTATCTGATCAGGAATGCCTTGCGAGGCGGGACGGATAAAATCTGACAGGCACAGGCAGGAATCCGCACTCTTTTGCTGGCGTAACAGGGGAAGGACCATCCCATCAGGAAGGACGATGTCGTCGCCATCTGAATTTGCCTGCAAAAGTGCCACGCGAAAGTGTGTCTCGCGACCTGTCTCGTCGAGTTGGTCAAGCAGTTCTGAGGCATCCTCGAAAATTCGTACAGCCTCCTCAGCACGAGTTTGTTCTGCCTGAGGAAAAGATTTCGTCCAGTTCTGCCAACACGACTGACACGCATGCACTCGAGCGATGCTTGCATAACGAGTAGGGAAACCCCATGCATGGAAGAAGTACAGCCAGTTGATGTAACCAGCCACATCGCGGATATGATAATGTTGAGTATGGATCATTGGTCAGGGTTCTCCACCATACCTTGATATTTCTCAGGAAGGTCCTTCATGATGATGTCGTAACTGGCTTGCATGAATCGCTTCACTTCCTCTGGTCCGTCTGCCTCAGGAAGGAGCGGCTCGTGGATCACTAGTCGCAAGGGATGCCAGTTTAGGAAATTGAAGCCACGCTGGCGGGACAGCACATCGAAACTGCCATCAATGGTTACAGGCACCACAGGAAGCTGTAGCTCGTCAGCCAACTGGAAGGCTCCCCTGCGGAAGAATCCCATGTGACCCGTAAAGGTGCGGCTTCCTTCAGGAAAAACCATGAGGGAAATACCATTGCGAAGAACCTGTCGTCCCTGTTCGTAGGTATGCTGAATGGCCTTGGGACCACTCTTGTCAACGGAAATATGTCCTGCACTCTGGCAAGCACGCCCCACCAGGGGGATATCCAACAGCGACTTCTTCATCATCCACTTGAAATTTCGCCCCAGAAAGCCGTAGATGAGGAAAATGTCGTAGGGACCCTGATGATTGGCGACAAAGACATAGGAAGTCTTCCTGTCCACCAATTCGTCGCCCTCCACGCGAACAGGCAGAAGCATGACCCAACACATCAGCCGGCTCCAAATCATGGCTGGATAGTAGCCCCAGAAATGCGCGCCTCCAATGGCTGAACCAATGATGGTGACCACGGCACACAAGATGGTGCAAATCAGCAGGATTGGGGCAGCAATGACAATCTGGTAGAGGCGATAGAAGAACGTGATGAGTCGAGAGGCCCAACCCGTGGTCTTTCTTTCTTCTTCTCTTGATTGAGGATTCTGAGTGTTTTTGTTGGATGTGGCTTGAGTCATAAGGCTAATAGGATGAAGCTATTCTTGAACGGCTTCCCCTGCATGAATCTTCTCCATGTTCTCGTTGGCAGCCTTCACGTATTCCTTCACATAGGGATGGTTGCGGAAATAGGGAGTCGCCTGCGACAGGATTTCGTCTATCTGGGGATTCAGGATAGGATACTTGTACGAGCTGGTCATGATCATGAAGATGCCAGGCCCCAATACATTATTATAATTGTTCGTGATGAAATGGGTCACCAGACGGTCATTCTCAGCAGCCAATTGGGCACTTTCCCTGTTCAGTTCGCGCAGGATCTCGTCGTGATCCATGCCATTCATGATCATCTGGCTCTCCTTGTGGGGAAGTTCTGCCATACGGGCATCGAGCTGTATTTTCTTCAGGATGAAGCTGTTGAGGCTGTCGTTGAGAGGAGTTCCTGTAGCGGATTGCGTCATTTCATCGAGTTTCATCTGCACTTCGCCCGTTTCCAGGACAAGGGGCATCACACTCTGATTTCCCAAGAAAAGGTTTGCCATCATGACGGAATCCATAATGCCCCTGAAAGAGAAGCGCCCATGAATGACCTTCGACGAGTCTATCGTACACATATCATCATTCTGGAACACCTTCAGATACAAGGTCTTACCTTCCAGATTCCCAACGGTGGATGAGCCGTTTACCAGATACTGTTCAGCACACGAACTAAGAACCAGGACACCCAAAAACAGGGACAGATAAGTCTTTTTCATTCCGTTTTCGACATTTCCTTACCACAAAGGTAAGGGAAATATGCAAAAGCCGAAAAGAATTTAAGACACATTAAGACTTTTTTATTTTTGATAATTCTTGAGGGATACGCCAAGCCGTGTACAATTCCAGCACACAAGCAATGGTGAGACACACCACCCACTCATTTTGTTGGCAGATTCCATAACGATACGTTTGCATACTCATGCAAACAGCAGTCAGTATCAGCAATACGCAGGCCATCAGCTGCTGGCGGCGCAAACGCACCAGGGTCAGCTCGTGTCCCAAGTACTCTGCCCGTATCTGCATCAGGCAGAATCCCAATGCTCCCACAGAGAAGAGCCACAGCGCCCACACGTCAGAGAAGATGTGGATAGCTGCCCCAACGACCATCAGGACGGCTCCCACGCGGAAAATCATGTTCTCTATGGGGGTCAGCTCTCTCATGGCTGGACAGGAGCTGTTTGGGCGGAATCCGTGTTGTCTGCTGGTTGCTCTTCCTCTTGGGCAGGTTCCCCTTGCTCGTTGGAGGACTCATCTTGACGTGTTGACTCCTCCGTTTCAACACGTTGACTTTCGTCTTTCAACACGTTGACTTTCTCCTCCTCACTCGTCTCTTCTTCCTCTACGCCATCCACGATAATGAACACATCCTCGTTGGGACGTTTCATGTGATACTTTTCGCGGGCCAGGCTCTCCACAACCTTGGGATTGGTGTTCAGTTCCTGCAGACGCTCGTCATCCTGCTGGTAGCGCTCCTTCAGCATGGCTATCTCATTGCGCAACTGGTCGATTTCAGACAGTCGCTTGTGGCGCATGTAGAAACTGTTCTCGTCCAGGAATCCATTCACCAGGATGATGCCCAGGATGACGACCCAATACTTCAGTCGTCCCAGCACATGATAAATGCGTTGCAGTGTACTCATTTGAGCTGTTTTGTCTTATAATTTTTCGCAAAGATAAAAAAAATTGTGTGCACAATAACGTGAGGATGCCTTTTTTTTGCTAAATTTGCACAAAAGAAGCACTCAGACATGGATGAATTTATAGTTTCTGCCCGCAAATACAGACCAGCAACCTTCGATAGTGTGGTTGGGCAGCGTGCTTTGACCACCACGCTCAAGAACTCCATCAAGAACGGAAAGCTGGCGCATGCCTACCTGTTCTGCGGCCCTCGTGGCGTAGGCAAGACCACGTGTGCCCGCATTTTTGCCAAAGCCATCAACTGCCTCAATCCCCAAGCGGATGGCGAGGCGTGTGGCGAGTGCGAGAGCTGTCAGGCCTTCAACGAGCAGCGGTCCATGAGCATCCATGAACTGGATGCTGCCAGCAACAACTCAGTCGATGATATCCGCGAACTCTGCAAACAGGTGATGATACCCCCCCAGATAGGGCGCTACAAGGTGTTCATCATCGACGAGGTACACATGCTCAGCGCCTCTGCCTTCAATGCTTTCCTCAAGACCCTCGAGGAGCCGCCCTCCTACGTTGTCTTCATCCTTGCCACGACAGAGAAGCACAAGATTCTGCCTACCATTCTCAGCCGCTGCCAAGTCTTTGATTTCGCCCGCATGACCATCCAGAACACGGTCGATCACTTGGCTTACGTGGCTCAGAAGGAGGGGTACACCGCTGACCCTGAAGCGCTCAACCTGATAGCACAGAAGGCTGACGGAGGAATGCGTGACGCGCTCTCCATCTTCGATCAAATGGTCAGTTTCTCAGGGAAACACCTTTCCTACGAAAGCGTTTGCCAGAACCTCAACGTCCTCTCCTCTGACTATTATTTCCGCCTCACGGACCTCTTCCTTGACAACAAGGTCGAGGAATGCATGCTGCTTTTCAACGAGGTGCTGATGAAAGGCTTCGATGGAGGAAACTTCATCGACGGACTGGCCAGGCACCTGCGTGACCTTCTCGTGAGCCGCGATGCCCAGACCCTTCCCTTGCTGGAGGTCAGCGAGCAGATGCGGGAGCGTTATCAGGAGCAGGCAAAACGTTGCCAGCCCAAGTTCCTTTTCCGTGCCATCAAACTCTGCAACGATTGCAACCAGGCTTACCGCACCAGTCGCAACAAGCGTCTTCAGGTGGAGATTTGCCTGATACAGGCCGCCCAGCTTACGGAGGAAGACACGCCTGGCGCGGGGCTTGGCCCTGCCAAGATTCTTAAACCCCTCTTCCAGCAATTAACCCAGCCTGAAAAGACTCTGTCCGCTCAGGCGACACCCCAACCCCAACAGCCGGCTCCCCAGGCAGCGGCAAGCAAGCCTTCTGCCCCCTCTACCACGCTTTCGCATACCAGTCTCACCGCCTCTCGTTCTGCCAAGAAGAACGCTCCTCTGCCCACCATCAAGCTCTCCAACCTGGGACCTCTCATCAACGCTGCGGTACCTGTCACGCCTGCCAAGGAGACACCTGAGCAGATTCCCACAAAGAAAGAGAGGGAAACCCTGCCGCTCAACGAGGACGAACTCATCGTGGCTTGGCAGACTTATGCCAACATGTTGCCTCACGAGCAGACCGCCATCGTTCAGCGCATGCGTGAGATGCGACCTTTCAAGACGGGCGACTCCTCCTTCTATGTCGAGGTCAATAACCAGCAGGTTGCTGCCATGTTCCGCGAGATAAAGCCCAAGATCGAGGACTTCTTCCGTGCCCGTCTCCACAACGACGACACCACGATGGAAATACGCGTGGCACCCATCGAAAAAGTTCAGGCCACCTATAGTAAGCCTGAACTGTACAAGCGCCTTGTCAAGGAATATCCTCAGTTGGAGAAGCTCGCCAAGGCTTTCGATCTGGAATTCGAGTGATTGCAGTCTCCCTCCCCCTTTTTTGACTTAAGCTTCGCTTGTCCTTTTTTCTTTAGTAGTTAAGAAACTTCCGGATTAGAAGTTATGCAGGGAGAGAGTCTCACGACTGTCGTCCAGCTCCCAACACGCAGTCATCTGCTGTGCCATTTTGTGTCCCTTGCCTCCAAGGTTTTATTCTGATTCCGCATAAAGGAAACGCAAACGCTGGGGCAACTGAGTGTAATCAGTTATCTGGATGTAGTCCATGCCGTTCAGGCGGATGTGACTGTCGTTGCCTCCATCGCCAAAATCGTCGCCAACGAAAAGCACCTGTTCCTTCGTGAAGCCATGCTCTTGGGCGTAGCGCATGACGGCAGAGAACTTGTTGAAACGCTTCTCAGCAAAGTCAAACGAGGTGGTTCCGCCAATGAACACAGCATATTGGGGAAACAGCTCACACACTTCTGGGAACATGGCCTGCCGCTTCCGTTTGTCTGGATCGAACTCCAGCTTCGCCTGCTTGTCTGCGCGCGTGCCCAGGAGGGCAAAGGTAATCATGCCTGAGGGATGGAACTCCACTGACTCACCCTCGTACTGCGTGTAGCCGTATTTCTCGCGAAGATAGCGGCATTTCTCCAGCACGTCAGCCGTGTCAGGGTGCAGCGTTTCCTGCCGTATCATGACAAGCTTTCCGTCCACCACACGGCTCTCCTGCATGCTGTAGTTGCCCAGGATGTCAATGGGGTAGCAGTTCATCTGCGTAAAGATGCGCTCGCAACCTCCACCTCCACACATCACCAGCTGATAGCGTCCTGCGAGAGAATCCAGCACAGCGCGGTTGGCATCGGAAAGTGGAGTCTTGTGCTGCGTGAGCGTACCGTCCAGGTCAAAGCATATCAGTCGCTTCTGTGCCCTTATCTCAGCAGCGCGCGCAGCCACGTCAGCCGAGTCGATGCGCGTGTTGCCAGCGGCCCATGCCGCACGCAGTTCCGTACTGTCTATGGGAGCCTCGCTCATTGCCTGCGACGCCTTCTGTCCGCAACCTGACAGCACCCAAAGCAGGCTTGCCATCAGGCAGGGAAACAGGCTCTTTCTCATCTTTCTTCTCATATCTTGCAATCCTTCTTTTATCCGCTTCTGATGCTTACGCCCCTTAGAACTTGCACTTGCGCAGTTTCTTCAGCCGCTTGCGGTCCTTGGCCAATGCCTGCGCGTAGGCCAGCATCTTGTCAGCATAATTGGTGGTGATCCATGTGACACCATAGGCGGTGGCCCAGTCGATGAGGTAAGGGGCGTCGCACATCCACAGGTAGGTATCCAATCCCAGGGCATTCGCCTCGTCGATCCATTTCACGTTGTGCATGAAGACATTGAGGTGGTAGGAGATGGCAGCGAACCCCATTTCCTTGGCCTTTGCTGGCGTGACAGGCTCGTTGATGTTCGAGGAGTTCAGGATGACCTGACAGCCTGGAGCCAGGCGCACGAACTCCTGGCACGCATGCAGGCTGAAGGAGAGGAAACACAGCTGGTCCATCATGTCCATCTCGCGCGCCAGTGCCAGCACCTTCTCGATGACCTCCGTCTCCTTCTGCGGAGTGGCATGCGGCTTCAGCTCCAGCGCCAGCTTCATCTGGGGTGTCTGCTTCGCCTGTTGGAACCATTCGCGCAGGGTGGGTATCTTCGCACCCAGCGGAAGCGTGTAGGCGAGGACTTCTGCCAACGTGCTTCCCTGGCAGCTCAGCTTTCCCTCGATATGGTTGTCGTGGCGCACCACCAACCCGCAATCGGATGTCATGTGCACGTCAAACTCGATGGCCTCGAGGCCCATTGTCCTGTGCAGGCGCTGCGCCTCCCTCAGGGCATCCAGGGAGTTCTCGTCCACCTTGGGGTTCGTGTAGAATCCTCGATGCGAGAGGATGTGTGGCTGGGCGAGGGCCCACTCGCCAATCATCAGCATAATCGCTGCCACCAGCAGCCTGCGGACGGTCTCCTGCCGCATGCTGAACAACGGATTTCTTTTGCTCTTTTCCATATCTTTGTCGAACATACCAACTGCAAATTTACGAACAATAATTGAAA
>CAMKMK010000109.1 GCA_946413885.1 uncultured Prevotellaceae bacterium | reverse complement strand
CCGCGTCGCATCTTGCGTCTGCCAGACATGGCGGCTTCGGCTCTTCGTGTTACAGTCAGGAGCAGTCGTGCCTGCCCCTTGTTGAGCGAGGTGCAGCTCTTCCTGCCGCCAGAGGAATAGATGAAATCGTAGGATCTTAAGACTCTTAATCCAGAGCCATGCGCATACCCATTATAACATAAGGTAAATCATTGTAAAGAGGATGGAGTTCTGCACATATCGACTTCATCTTGACTTCGATGGAGGTTTCAGTCATTCTCGTCGAGCATAAACACATCATTGACACTTTTGCCAAAAACAGCTGCCATTTTTAGTGCAAGAACGGTAGAAGGCACATATTTGCCTGCCTCAATGGCATTTATTGTCTGACGTGTCACGCCAATTTGTTCTGCTAATTGCTGCTGAGTAATGCGAAGGATTGCTCGTTCCACTCGGATGTTATTCTTCATCACTTGCCTCCTTTCTCATTTGGCGTAGTTCCCATTGGAACTTGGCTATATAGATGAGAAATAGCGAGATAAGCCAGAATAGTATGAACCACAGGTATAGGCCGCCGAAGAAAAACCACGTGCCTAAAATAAGCAATAGGGTGTTGGCCTTGATTGCCCAAACAAATGAGTACAAACGAAGATGCTCCACGTATTCGTCCTCATCATTCTCACGGGCAAAAGCCACAAAGAGCAAACCTAACGACATAGCCACGATGCAGATCTCATTAAACATGTCTTCACGCTGAATGGAAGCCACAAGTCCAGTGGGGTTGCCTTCATTGAGCTTGAAGTCGAGTTGCCCGGCATTGATTACGAGTGTGGGGAAACTGACCAGGTCGTCTTCAATGATTTCCATGCTGCCACCTACGAAGAATAACAGGGCAAACGGTATAAACAGACACCATCCAATCCATTTGAAGCGATGCGGAAACAAATAATTCTTTTTCATTTTCATTCGTTTTTAAAATTCTTACTTCTTTTATTCTGCGTACAGAATGAATCACGTTGCTGCAGTTCAACGGATATCGTGTTGCAAAAGTAATGTTCTTTTTTCAAAATGTAAAACAAACACGACAAAATGTTTTGCAAATTAGACTTATTTAACACAAAACATCCAGTTTCTCTATTTAAGAAAACGAATCAACTACTTTTGGTTGGATGTTGTGTGAGGAAAAAGAAGAAATTGTCTTAGTGAGTGGTGGGGGAGAGAATAAAGTTGTCGAAACTGATACTTTTTTAGAAGATTTTCGTATATTTGCAGAAAATCTGACCAGATGAATCGAATTTCGTCATAAAGAGGTTGGGGTTATTAACATTGGAAAAAGAGCATGATATGAATATTGGAAGAAGGTTTTTCTTGTTGATCCTTTTTGTGATCAGCGTGATGCTTCCCACGTGGGCGGAAGGGCTTTATACGACCCGCGATTTCAGTAATCCGTCCATACAATGGAGACCGGTTCCTTTGTGGTTTTGGAACAATGCCTCGATTGATGGGACTAAGTTGGAGTCAGACTTGAGGAACATGATTGAGCAGGATCGATATGGAGGGTGCGCCATTTTGCCTTTTGGTGGGAATTTCCGTCCCAATTACCTTTCCGATGAGTATTTTGCCCTCTATGGACGTGCTGTAGCCAAGGCTCAGGAACTGGGTGCCCAGATGTCGCTTTACGATGAATACGGGTTCCCAAGCGGAAGTATGGGAGCTTCGAACGGGAATGGCGTGGCTACCTTCATGAATAACCATCCAGGCAAGACCATCAAGCGTTTGGATAAGGTGGAATATACGCTGTCTCCTAGTCGCAAATTCACCCTTGACTTGAAAACGATACCTGGTACTTTGATGGCTGTCGCAGGATACAGCGCCGTGAAGAAATATAGCATAAGCTTGCGTCCTTATATCAAGGATGGAGTGCTCACGTGGACGCCTCCCTCAGGTGGATATGGACGGTGGACGCTGATGGTTTTCAGTTGCGTGAATGATGGGGATCCCAATGTGGATTATTTGGATGCTGAGGCTGTTCGTCTTTTTGTAGAGGATACTCACGAACGATATTACATGCAATTTCCTGACGCATTTGGTAAGACGATTACTTCCACTTTCTTCGACGAGCCTACGCTTTACAGGGCTCAAGGTCGCATCTGGACGGATTCTTTCAATGAGAAGTTCGTGGAGCGATACGGCTTCCAACCTGACAGCCTGTACCCAGCCTTGTGGTACGATTTGGGCGACCAGACTCCTGCGGCCCGCAATATGCTGTTTGGGTTGAGGGCTCAGCTCTATGCGGAAGGTTTCATGAAGACGATAGCAGATTGGGCGACTGAGCATGGAATCCTGTCGACAGGCCATCAGGATCAGGAAGAGATACAGAATCCCACCAGCGTGGCAGGCGATCTGATGCTGGACGGGAAATACATGACTATGCCTGGCATCGATAAGATAGGCGGTGGACGTCCCACGGAGAATTATTATAAGGTAGTGTCCAGCTCAGCTTGCAACTGGGATCATCCTCAGGTGATGTCGGAAACGTATGGCGCGATGGGAAACATCTCGATGGAGTTGATGTATCAGGTGGCTATCGAGCAATATACCAAGGGAATAACCAACCTGATCCCTCATGCCGTGTGGTACAATGATGGAAATGTGACTTTCTTGCCTGAGCTGTCGTGGAGGAATCCTCTTTACAATCAGGGATTGCGTGCGTTCAATACTTTCCTGGCTCGTCTGCGTTACGTTTTGGCTCGTCCTGGTCAGCACATAGCTGACATCGCTGTTCTCTATCCCATTCAGACGCTGCAGGCTGGACATACGTTGGACGGCGCTTTGGGTTACTACGAGGGTGGAGTGAAAGTCGCAGGTTCAGATTATGATCACATCTCAGCCTTGCTGACGGATGAATTGGGTCGCGACTTCACTTATCTGCATCCTGAGGTTCTGGATGACAGATGCAGCGTGGGCGAGTGTGGTATCCTGACGATGAGCAACCCCATCAATACTGAACATTTCAACACAATCATCCTTCCAGGTGTAAAGGTCATCAGCAAGAGCAACCTGCAGAAAATAGAAGAGGCTTGGAAGGGTGGGGCAACGGTCATCTTTACCACTCAGATACCCAGTTTGTCAGCTGATGTCTCAGCTACCAATGAGGAGATTCAGTCCATCGTAAATCACATGTTGGAATCTGAGACGGCAGTCTTTGTGGAATCTCCCAGCACCAGTACCCTTCGTGCGGCTCTTGCCAAGGGTAAAGCTGTTGCAGATGTCAGTTTCCAAACCTCTTCTCATCCCTTCAATTATATACATAAGGTAATAGAGGGACGGCATGTGTATTACTTTGGAAATATTGATGGGAATCAGGCCACTTGTACCATTCATTTGCGAGAGAATCTCACGTCAGCATATTGGATGGATCCTCGTACTGGAGCAGCCACGCAGGCTGAGTTGAGACATTCCGATGATGGAACAGAGGTCGATTTAACCCTTGTCCCCTCGCAATCCTCTTTCCTTATCGAGGGAGGTGCAGTTGAGGAGAATGGAGGCGATCCGGAGAATCCCACGACGGGTTTTAACTACGAAATAGAAATGAAGGTCCAGGTGGATCAACTCTCAGCAGGCATTTGCTTCTCAGGATTGGACGAAAACAACTACAATATGTGGCAGATCAATCTGGAGCAACCCAGCAATCCTCGCCTCAGACCTCATCAATGGATCAGTGGAGGTGTATCTGTCTTGGCCGACATCAGCTTTGGCGATAAGGTTCGACCTGCGATAGGCAAGCCGATGACAGTTAGGATTGCAGTAAGCAATGAATCTGTGGCTCAGACTTATATCAATGGTGTGCTCATCGATACTCGTTATGGGAATTTCCGTTATGGGAAAATAGGTTTTCGCGAGGATCACAGCGACCAATATGGCAAGATTGAAGCCGCTAGATTCGACGATATCTGCATCAAGGATGGAAAGGGGAGAATCCTCTACACTCAGGATTTCTCCAGCACGAATCCCTTTTCGTCAGGTGTCATCCAACAAGGATGGCTTCGCGTGACGGGTTCCATGAATGGTGCTTCCTACGCGTGGCAACAGGACTATCAACAACCTACTGCCATTCAGACGATTCCCGCAAGCAGTTCAGATAGGATCTATACCCTCCAGGGCATACAGATAGATCGCATTACTTCGCCTGGTCTGTATGTGGTGAATGGTATGAAAATGGTGTATTGAGAAAAAGAAGGAATCTCGATGAACTTTTTCTCATCCAGATTCCTTCTTTGGTGATCCGCTTGGGGCTCGAACCCAAGACCCCAACATTAAAAGTGTTGTGCTCTACCTGCTGAGCTAGCGGATCAACCTATATGCTATTTCATTAGCGTGTGCAAAGGTACACACTTTTTCCGTTTCTGCAAACTTTTATGCCAGTTTTTTGCTTATTCTGCTGCCTTTACCTCATTAGTTTCTGTCTCTTTCAGTATAAATCGACGATAATAGGAGAGAAGCAAGGTGGTGAGTGGCAGGGCAATGATGAACCCGATGATGCCCAACAGGCTACCCCAGATGGAGAGCGAAAGAAGGATAATGGCAGGATTCAGCCCTGTAACGTGTCCCATGATCTTGGGTGTTAGGATGGTGTCCTGGATGGTTTGTACAACGACAAATACCGCAAGGGCACAGAGCAGGATAATCCAGAAGTTTTGTCCTGTGTTTGCTGCCTTGATGAGCGCTAACAGGATGGTGGGAATGAAGCCAATGAGTTGCATGTAAGGTACCAGGTTGAGCAATCCGATGAATAGCCCTAAACCGATGGCCAAAGGAAAGTCGATGATAAGGAATCCGATGCTGAAAAGGATACCCACGCAGAAAGCTACCAGCGCTTGGCCACGGAAATAGGAATTCATTCCTTTCTGAACATCATCAACAACCATCGAGGTGAATTCTCGTTGGCCAGATGGAATCAGCTTGACCCATCCGTTGGAAATGATTTCGTAGTCCATCAGGATAAAGAATAAATACAACAACACAACGAAAAATCCCAACACTCCAATCGCCACGTTGACAGTTCCCGCTATAATGTTCCAAGCTTGAGTAAGGATAGCTTCGGCTGCTTCCATGAAACTGCTTTGCTGGAAGAGTGTCAGCAAGGATTGCGAGTCGGAATTCCCTTCGATATAATCATGTATGAAGTGTTGGATATGTTCAGGTAACTTGGTTTGCCCCAAGAATTCCTGTGCATAGACGGAGATGATGTCGCTTAGACGTGCAAATTCCTCGATGGTAGGCGGAATGATTAGCACCATGATTCCTGTGATGACTGCGAGTACCAGCAGAATAGCTACCAGGATGCTGAGGACACGATTCTTCACTCGGCATCGATATTGCAGGAAACATACCAAAGGGTAGAGCATGTAAGCCAGTAGCCACGCGATGAAAAAAGGCAACAGAACAGTGCTGAGCCGATTGATGAGCCACCCTATGATGACGGCTCCAGCAATAATGATAATGCCTCGTATGAAGCGGTCGAAAGTAATCTCTTTGTCAAACATTGTTATTCTCTTCAGCAGTTTTCTCACTTAAAGCCTGGGCGTAGCATTCGCGACAGAGAGGTTCGTACTCCATCTTCTCACCCAGCAGGACCTGTTTCTCGCCAGCCACAATACGATGACTGACGTATGCCAAGGCTCCACAACGCACGCAGATGGCGTGCACTTTGGTTACCTCGTCAGCTATTGCGCAGAGGGCAGGCATGGGACCAAAGGGATTGCCTTTGAAGTCGAGATCCAATCCTGCCACAATGACGCGTATGCCGCGATTGGCCAATTCATTGCAGACTTCTACAATATGTTCGTCGAAGAATTGGGCCTCGTCAATTCCTACTACGTCACTCTCTTGTCCCATCAACAAGATGCTGGCTGATGAATCCACAGGGGTGGACAGAATGCTGTTCCCCTCGTGGCTAACCACTTCCTCCTCGCTGTAGCGGACATCAATCGTAGGCTTGAATATCTCTACCTTTTGGCGAGCGAATTTGGCACGTTTCATACGTCGGATAAGTTCTTCAGTCTTTCCTGAGAACATCGATCCGCAAATGACTTCCACACGCCCTCGCCGCATCATCTCTCCGCTTCCAGAAGCTACGTCTTTCATTCCTCTTGTGCAAAAATTATTTTAGGCAAAAGTACAATTTCTTGTTGAGATATTAGATAAAAACCCGTTAAAATCATAAAAAGGATAAAATATTTTCCTTTAGATGTCTGTTGGATTGAATTTATGATTAAATTTGCCCCCAAGTATGGGAACATTGTATTTAGTGCCGACTCCAGTAGGTAATTTGGAGGATATCACTTATCGCGCTTTGCGCATTTTGAAGGAGGCTGATTTGATTTTGGCCGAAGACACTCGTACAAGTGGCATTCTCCTGAAGCATTTTGAGATCAAGAATGCCATGCTTTCCTATCATAAGTTCAACGAGCATCAGACGGTAGATAGAGTGGTGGAGCGTTTGCGTGCTGGAGACACAGTAGCTGTCATCTCGGATGCAGGCACGCCAGGTATCAGTGACCCAGGTTTCTTGGTGGCTCGCGAGGCTATTCGTGCAGGTGTCGAGGTTATCACTTTACCAGGAGCCACAGCTTTTGTGCCGGCTTTGGTGAGCAGTGGCTTGCCTTGCGACAAGTTCTGTTTCGAGGGTTTCCTCCCTCAAAAGAAAGGTCGTCAGTCTCGTTTGGAGGCTCTGCGTGGGGAGACACGAACGATGATTTTCTATGAGTCGCCCCATCGTGTGGTGAAAGTATTGACGCAGTTTGTCGAGGTCTTCGGTCCAGAGCGTCCTGTCAGCGTATGCCGCGAGATTAGCAAGATTCATGAAGAGAGCGTGCGTGGATCCCTCCAAGAAGTGCTTGATTATTTCCAAACCAATGAGCCGCGTGGCGAGTTTGTCATTGTGGTAGGTGGATTGGATGAAAAGAGAACAGAAAAAATTGTTTAACAAATTATAAAGAAAAGATGATGAAAAAGTTTTTTCTATTGGCTTTGGTAGCCGCAGCTTTCATCTCATGTATGGATGGTGGAGCCGCAAAGGACAGTGAGGTTCAGCGTGAGCGTGATTCCTTGCAACGTATTATTGATCAGAAAGACAACGAGTTGAATGATATTATGGGTGCCGTGAATGAAGTACAGGAAGGCATCCGAAGAATTAATGAGGCTGAGGGTCGTGTCACCATTGCGGATGGGAGCCCTGAGGGTGCCAGCACTCGTGAAGTCATTCGTGAGAACATGGAGTTCATCTCAACGGCAATGGAACAGAATCGTGAGTTGATAAACCAGTTGAAAGAGAAATTGCGTACCAGCACTTTCAATTCTGATAAGTTGCAGAAGACCATTCAGAACCTGCAAGCTCAGGTAGAGGGTCAGTATCAGCGCATTCAGGAATTGGAGGCAAGCCTTGCAGAAAAAGATGCGCAGTTGGCAGCCCAGGGCGAGCAGATCACTTCTCTTAATGAGGATGTTACCAACCTGACTGCAGAGAATAAGGCAAAGGCTGAAACGGTTGCTACTCAGGATAAGGAACTGAATACCGCATGGTTTGTCTTTGGGACAAAGAATGAACTGAAAGAACAGAAGATACTGGATAAAGGCGACGTGTTGAAGAGTGGTGATTTCAACAAAGACTATTTTACTCAGATAGATATCCGTTACGACAAGGAAATCAAGCTCTACAGCAAGAATGCCAAGGTGCTGACCACCCATCCTGCAGGTTCCTATGCCCTGGAGAAGGACAGCAATGGCCAGTATGAGATTCATATCACCAACCCCACCAAATTCTGGAGCGTGAGCAAGTATCTGGTGGTGCAGGTAAAGTAAAGACGGATCAGCAATTCCCACGAGAAGATTGAAGACAAGCAGAAGCAAACATTACAACTCGTCGCG
>CAMKMK010000108.1 GCA_946413885.1 uncultured Prevotellaceae bacterium | reverse complement strand
GAACTCCGTACTTTTGGTTGGGGTACAGATGCCAGTTGCTACAGACTAACACCCAAAATTGTGGTCCGATCAGACGGCGAGCAGGAAATCTCAAAGATAATGAAACTGGCTGCAAAGCACAAGATACCCTTCACCTTCCGTGCTGCAGGCACATCGTTGTCCGGACAGAGCGTTAGTGAATCGATGCTTATTGTCGCAGGAAAGAACTGGGAGAAATATGAAATTAGTGAAGACAAGAACAGCATTCGCTTACAACCAGGGATAGTGGGTGCAAGAGTGAACGAGATACTCAAGCCCTACGGTAGGGTTTTCCCTCCTGATCCCGCCTCAATCGGTTCTGCTATGGTTGGAGGCATCGTATGCAACAACGCGTCAGGGATGAACTGTGGGGTGCATGCCAACAGCGACCGCATGCTTATCTCTGCACGCCTTATCCTTGCCGATGGAACCATCATTGACACGGGTAACGAAAAGAGCAAAGAGGACTTTCGTAAATCGCATCCAGAGTTTATCAAAAAGATAGAAGATCTGCGTGACCGTGTCAGAGCTAATACGAAGCTCGTAGAGCGCATACGTTACAAATACTCCATCAAGAACGTTACAGGATTGAATCTTCGCCCGCTGGTTGCTTATGATGATCCTTTCGACATAATGGCCCATTCCATCGTCGGGTCAGAAGGTACGCTGGCATTCCTCGCTGAGGTCACCATGAAGACTCTCTACGATTATAAGTTCAAAGCATCGGCAATGGTTTATTTCTACACCATGAAAGAAAGTTGCGAGGCGGTGGTGGCAATGAAGAAGTTGAAGGCAACGGAGGAAGACATCAAAATGAGCGAGGAAAACCTGATGGTGAAGTCAGCCGAGATGTTCGACTATCTTTCACTCGCCTCCGTTGACGATCCTGTATTCTTGCAATACAAAAAAGATGTCGATGCAGGAAAGGTATCTGGGGTGGAGCCAGGTGACTACCACAACCTCACGGCCTTGCTTATTGAAACGAAAGCTATCACCCACGAGGAGCTTATCGACAAGATAAAGGCCATCAAGGAATGTCTCGCAAATTATCATCTCTATATCCCTACAGAGTTTTCCGAAGACCCCAAAATATATGGAAAATACTGGGCAATACGTTCAGGGATATTCCCCAGCGTGGGAGGAATGCATCCGATAGGTACCAGTTGCCTCATCGAAGACATCGCTTTCCACATCGAGGATCTTCCAGAGGCAACAGTAAAACTGCAGAAACTCATTGCCGACCACGGCTACAGCGATGCATGCATCTATGGACATGCGTTCGAGGGGAACTATCACTTCATCCTAAACCAGAGCTTCAAGACAGATGCTGACGTTAAACAATACGAGGAAATGATGCGCGATGTGGTAAAACTTGTGGTGGAAGAGTACGACGGTTCTCTGAAGGCAGAACATGGAACAGGACGCAACATGGCACCATTTGTCAAGTATGAGTGGGGAGACGAGGCATACGAGGTGATGAAAGACCTCAAAACCATATTTGATCCTGACAACCTGCTGAACCAAGGTTGTATCTTCAATGATGATCCCAACTGCTTCATCAAAAATTTCAAACCAATGCCAGAACTTAATTACCCCTTCGAAGGAATACCCGATGGAAGGCAATACTACAAGCTGGAAGAGGACAAAAGATCGTCAACACAAGACGTTATAGAGGGAGTAAAGAAGGCAAACAAGTGCATCGAATGTGGCTTCTGCGAAGTGAACTGCATATCATGTGGTTTTACCTTATCCTCTCGCATGCGGATCGCTATACAACGAGAGATACTTCACTTGAAGGCAACAGGTGAAAAACCAGCACGTTTAGAACGACTGAAAAAACTTTACAAATACTATGGCGACAAGACATGTGCAGCCGACGGTCTCTGCGCTACTTCATGCCCAATGAAGATAAACACGGGTGACCTAACCCATCTCATACGACTACTGAACATGCAGGACAACAGTATGGGCTATAAGATAGGGAACTTTACCGCACACCACATGAAAGGAATTAAGAATGGATTGCGCGTGGTGCTCGACGTAGCAAACATTGGTCACTCCTTGATTGGCACCTCAGGGATGCAAGGAATAAGTAATGGTTTACACAAAATGGGCATCCCGCAATGGACCCCTTCCATGCCACGGAAATCCTGCCAACCTCAATCCGATAGCACAAGAGAACCAATAAAGGCTAATATGGAACTGAAAGTGGTTTATTTTCCCAGCTGCATCAACCAGACGATGGGACTCGCCAAGGGGGCACCTGTTGCCAGGTCGGTAGTTGATGAGATGTGTAACCTACTCAACAAGGCAGGCTATAGCGTCATCTTCCCCAAACACATGGACAAGATGTGTTGCGGGCAGATTTGGGAATCGAAGGGAATGCTCGATATCGCCGACAAGAAAACAGCTGAACTGGAGGAAGCGCTATGGGAGGCAAGCAACCACGGCAAGTATCCTGTGCTTTGCGACCAGAGTCCTTGCCTGCACCGAATGCGCAAAATGATTACCAAGATGAATCTTTACGAACCAGTGGAGTTCATAATGACTTTCCTTCGTGATAGGCTTGACTTCCATCTTATCGACCGCAGTATATCGGTACATATCACATGCTCCACACGTGAAATGGGACTCGGAAACCAACTCGTGGAGCTTGCACACCTGTGTTCCAATAAAGTACTTGTGCCCGTTGGCGTTGGCTGTTGTGGCTTTGCAGGAGACAAGGGTTTTCTCAATCCCGAGTTGAACCGTTACGCCCTGCGCAAACTCCGCTCACAGATAGAAGAGCATGAAGTAGTGTATGGCTACTCAAACAGCCGAACTTGCGAGATAGGATTGCAAACAAACTCCGGCGTGCCATATATGTCAATTGCCTATCTCGTAAATGAATGCACCACACCAAAGCGGTAATTTACACATGTATGAGCGCATGTTTCCATTCTTTTCTTTTTACTAAATTTGCAGCAGTATTTACTTGAGGAATCATATATTACACGATGAAACACACCATCTCACTAATTCTATCTGTTCTTACCTTGTCAGCAGTGGCTCAGAACCCTATAATTCATGACCAGTTCACAGCCGATCCCACAGCACGCGTGTTTAACGATAAGATTTATCTCTATCCTTCACACGATATCCCAGCACCTGTAGGGAAAAGACAAGACTGGTTTTGTATGGAAGATTACCACGTTTTCTCATCAGAAAATCTTATTGATTGGACAGATCATGGCATCATCGTCTCGCAGACAACGGTGCCATGGGGCAAACCTGATGGTTATTCCATGTGGGCACCCGACTGTGTTTGCAAGAACGGTCGATATTATTTCTACTTTCCTAATGCTCCTAAGGAAGGGCGAGGATTTGCCGTTGGTGTTGCCACAGCCGACAAACCTGAAGGTCCTTTTATCTGTGAGAACAGACCTATTGTCGGCGTCTCAGGTATCGACCCTTGCGTGCTTCTCGATGACGACGGCAAGGCATATCTTTATTGGAGCAGTATGGGCATTCGTGGGGCTAAGTTGAAAGATAACATGAAGGAACTTGATGGTGAGTTGCAAGAAGTGACCATGCCAGGGCGTGAAGGGATGCCTCCCATAATGGTTGGCGGCGTGGAGATGAAAGGCTTACCCGAGGGTTTCAAGGAAGGTCCTTTCGTATTCAAACGCGAAGATCACTACTATCTTACCTTTCCTTGGGTACGCCAAGAAGGGGGCACTGAGACGTTAGCCTACGCCATGAGCGATAATCCTCTTGGTCCATGGACGTTCAAGGGTATCATTATGGCTGAGCATCCTAATCGTTGCTGGACCAACCACCATAGCATTGTTGAATATCATGGCGAGTGGCTGCTTTTCTACCATCACAACGATTATTCGCCTCGTTTCGACAAAATGCGTTCAGCTCATATCGACCGTATATGCTTCAATCCTGACGGTACTATACAAGAAGTAAAGCCTACTTTGCGTGGTGTGGGTATCTGTGCTGCTACTACGCGTCTTGAGGTTGATCGCTTCAGCATGTGCAGCGAGGAAGTCAACTTCGCATTCAAAGACTCTCTCAACACCTTCCGAGGCTGGTATCTCTCCTTGCCTCAAAAAGGCAGTTGGAGCACATATGCCGATGTGGACTTCGCCTCATTATCTCAATCCCTTCCTGAAAATAGCGTAAAAGGTGACGTATATTTCGTTGCCAACGTCCGTGCCAACGAGGACGCAACACTTGTCGTACGTGATGGCTCAATCAAGGGAAAAGAGATTGCCCGTTTACCCATTCAAGTTGAAAGCACAGGGCAACGTCGTCGTAGTGTTCGTGGGCAATGGATCACATTGACAGCTCCAATTAAATATCTGCCAGCAGGTATCACCTCGCTCTGCCTCAAAACTGAGGGTGCGGGAATCGATATTGACTGGCTGCAATTCAAAAAACGTGAGCAATATTTCAATCCAGTTACCAATAAAGCAATATCCTCCCAGCCTGATGCAGAAGGTTTCATTCGTCGTTGGCTGTTGCTTGAGCCACTCGACAAACCTAATCGTTCCAACACGGTCTTCACAGATACTTATCTTCAAGACGCATTCGCTGCGCCTCCCTTTCATGTGGAACCTCACTTCGTGTTGCCTAAGGACGGCCAAAAAATTAAGGTCAACAAACAAACTCTCGCATGGCACGCCATCGACAGCCAACACTATAACGTAAAACTATTCCGCTTTGCCGATCAGTTGGGGATGCAAACGTATGGAGTCCTGTTTTGGGCAGTAACAGTCATCGATTGTACTGAGGATATTCCCAATGTTCGTTTAACGGCAGGCAGCAACGGAGCTTCCAAATGGTGGCTCAATGGTGAGGAAATCCTGCTTCTTTCGGGCGACCGCCGTATGGTTCTTGATGATGGCGTATCATCGCGCCTGACATTGAAGAAAGGACGCAATATCCTTCGTTGTGCAGTTATCAATGGTCCTGGCATGAGTGACTTCTGTGTGCGGTTCATCGACGAGCATGGGAACCCCGTTCGCAACTATCAAGTGAATTGTCATTAATAGATCGTAAGTCTTTAGATATCAATAACAATAATGTTAAATAATCATTTCTCCATATGTCTTCCCGATCCATTTTTCCGCTTTTGTTTTTCTCAATAGCAACGATCGATGTTGCAGCCCAAACGGGTGCTCCCTATATTCATGATCCCTCTAACATAGCTGAGTGTGATGGCAAATATTACACATTCGGCACGGGAGGAGGGGGACTCATTTCCGATGACGGATGGACATGGCATGGTGGTGCCGAGCGTCCTGGTGGTGGTGCAGCTCCTGACGTACTCCACATTGGCGACCACTATTTGTTTATCTATGGCGCCACAGGCGGTGGTCTCGGAGGTGGTCACAACGGCCGTATTCTAACTATGTGGAATCGTTCTCTCGACCCAAAATCTCCAGATTTCGAATTCACATCTCCTATTGAGGTGGCCTCCAGTGATGGTCTCGAGGACTGCGATGCTATTGATCCTTGTTTGTTGCTCGACCCAACGACAGGTCGTCTATGGTCCACCTATGGGACTTACTTTGGTAATATTCGACTCATTGAACTTGACCCTCATACGGGTGAACGTATTCGTGGCAACAAAGAGCGAGACATAGCCATCGACTGCGAAGCCACATATCTCGTCTATCGCGATGGTTGGTATTATCTTCTTGGTACTCATGGCACTTGCTGCGATGGAGTCAATTCCACCTATAACATCGTTGTCGGTCGTTCTCGTAGTGTTACAGGACCTTATATTGATAACATAGGACGCGACATGATGCAAGGTGGCGGACGAATGGTTATTTCTGCTGGTGACCACGTTTGTGGACCTGGTCACTTCGGGCGAACAGTTATCGATGAAGGTGTGGAGGTGATGTCATGCCACTACGAAGCAGATTTCGATCAAGGCGGTCGTAGTGTGCTTGGTCTGCGTCCTCTGTTATGGAAGAATGGATGGCCTATGGCAGGTGACCGCTTTCATGGCGGCAATTATGAAATCTTGTCGGAACGTCGTGGATATGCACTCGAGTTGGCTGTTGATTTCGTGCGAATGCCTCAGGAAAGACAGGCATGGTGGAATATTGACTCCAACGAGTCCGTCCACCCCATATCCCTTCAGCAACTCTCCGATGTCATTGGAACATGGCCTCAAGGCGACATCGCTGTCCGATGTGGAGATTATATGATGCGCCCTCACCAGCATTGGAGTATCGTCCCTCTTCCCGAGGCAGGTGGTTATCTCGGAGGACCCTATTTCAAGATTGTTATTCAGGACACCGAACGTGCCCTCGCTGCCACAGCAGACCTTGAACTCACCACCGTTCCTGCTTTCACAGGTGCTCCAGAACAGTTGTGGTGCATTCAGCAACTTACGGACGGCACTTTCCGCCTGCTACCAAAAGCTATCCCTGGCTACGAAGGCATCAACACCCACTACGTTCTATATTCTGCGGGCGACAGCACCCCGACATTGGCTGAATGGGACTTCAAAAGCGACAATGCCAAGTGGAATCTGAAAAAGATGTAATCCCGTTCCCTTTGTCAATATTTTATCAAATTGAGATGTTTCATAACTGAGCAAAATCAAACATAAAAAATCATCAAGATGAAAAGATTATTCCTATCCATCTTATCTTTATTTGTTGCGACATTCCCTTTAATCGCACAATCTTTTCAACTCTCCCTGAATAAGGAAAGTGGTGTATACGATAAGGGCGAGATGGCTGTAATCAACTGTCATGTTGATTCAACGCCCTCGGACTCCCTCACCCTTCGCGTGTACTACAACAATAAGTTGAAACAAGAGTTTCGTCTTTTGCCACAAAGCCAAGATATCACACTTTTTGAGCAGGCCATTGATAGCACTTGTGCCGTTAGCATTGAATTGATGGCTGATGCAAAGAAAGAGGCCATAGGCTTTGTCGTGGCTCCAGAGGGATTCAAGGCGGGCTATGAGGAACCAGCCGACCTGATGGACTTTTGGAACAACCAGAAGAAACAGTTGAAGGCTTTGCCCATGCAGATAAAGAAAAAAACTCTTGAGGTACCACTGGAATATCAGGGAAATTATGTTTGTCAGGACATTGAAATCAATTGTCTCGGTCCTGCACCCGTGCGAGCTTATATGGCAAAACCCATGAATGCCAAGAAACGATCGCTGCCTATTATCATCCTATGCCGTGCGGCTGGGGTGAGTGGCAACTGGTGTCGATGTCAGGTGGGAGAATGCGTAAGAAATTCAGCACTTGGCAACGGAGCTCTTAGTCTCGATCTTAATGCTCATGGGATGTTGAATGGGCAGTCGGATGACTACTATCGTATGCTCGAGAATGGACTGCTGCAAAACTACTACAATCACAATGCCGCCGACCGCGAGACTTATTACTTCCGCGGAATGTACTTGCGACTATTGCGAGCCATTGAATATATGACGCAGCAACCTGAGTGGGACAGAAAACGCATTCTTGTTATTGGTGAGAGTCAAGGTGGAGGCCAGGCAGCGGCAGCAGCAGGACTGGATCCTCGAGTATCTGCTGTGGTCCTCAACGTGCCTGCCATGCAAGACTGGGGTGGCACACGTGTAGGACGCCGAGGAGGCTGGCCGCAACCCATTGAGAATCACCCGTCTATCAGTCAGGAAATGCTTGATGCCACATTACCCTACTTCGACGGTGCTTTGCTTATCCGTCATTCCAAGGCTGAAATTTACTGTGAGATGGGACTTGTAGACACTACCTGTCCACCATCCTCCATTTGGGCTTCGCTCAACGGAGCCAAAGGTAAGAAGACAGTCAACTGCGTACCTTTCCGCGACCACAGCTGGCCTTCGGGCAATCTTCGCCCTTACTGGGATGAACATTTCCGTCACCCACGTGAGAAATTCATCGATAATTATCTTAGATAACCAACTGAAGAAAAAAAAG
>CAMKMK010000107.1 GCA_946413885.1 uncultured Prevotellaceae bacterium | reverse complement strand
TTGACAAATAAATGGTTATAAATAATCATGGCATTTGGCGATAAGCCCTATTATACAGAACACTCGAGTATTAACAATTATTAGTGCGCTCTCTAACCCAAAATAAAAAAATGAACGTCTGCTCTGAGGCTGCAAACCACAGAGGAAGAAGCGGAAGCCCTCTTAATCGCTGCCCAGACAATTAACTTTGTTGACTTTTGTTACTCCACGCAAATTTTCATTGATCTGTCGCCTGCCTGCACTACATAGATACCAGGAGATTGCTTTGCATTTTCATCGACCTTATACCCTGATGTTGTATAGACATTGAAATTCTCTTCGCCTTCCACGTAAATCCGACCATTAATTACGTAGGGAAAGAGGGACGTGTTTTGGCCTAACACTTTTTCCGCTGTATCTTTTTCGAACAGGATCAAGGCAATGGCACAGGGGTTGAGAGTGACTAGGGGAGATGTAAGTTTCAGGGCAGAACTTTTCACCAGGGATCGGTCCTCTTCCGTATTCTCAGCACAAACATTGTTGGCAGAAACAGTATAAGCTGAACTCATTTTGTAGCCATCTGGAACCAAAACACTTACCTCTTGCTTTGTGTCATACGACCTGTTTGCCAGAGAGACTACCAGTTGATTACTCTCATTCACCACGGCGGCACAATCCACGTAACATCTGTCCACTTTTTTCCCTTCTTGGGAAGAGTCGGTATCGCCGTCAATTTTCAGAGTTTTTAGTTCCAAATCCTTAATGCCTGGGCCTGTCACGCTGACACCTACAGCACGGCCTGTCATGAATCTGCGATAGAGGTTGTAGAGGTAGTAGCAAACTGAGGGATAGGCATCCTGATTGCCTACCGTCTTCAGAAGGCCATGTCCGTTTACAGGGAAGATATAATTGGCCATAGCAACGTAGGGACTGGTGCGGATGAACACATTCAGCATCCCCGCCATCGCAGCAGCATCGTAGAGTCGTCGGCCGTCCTTTCGTGTAAAGGAATAACTATTGCCATTGTAAACGCTATGCCTGCAATTCCATTCGTCGATGCTGAATCGGATTGGATTTGAAGTGCGTCCAGCGGAGATGTTATAGGTAGTCAGCTCATTGATGAAATGACGCAGGTTTGCCTCCACAAGTTCAGGAGCAAACAGGGTCTTTTCCGGATCCATCAATTGGTTGTCTTTCACCCTTGCAGTCATGTAATAGTGCATGGTCAGGAAATCGAGGTCTTTACCACATTTTTCAGCAACCACCTTATTCCAATTCCCTGTATGTCCCACACCTAACAGTTTAACCTCAGCATACATCTTCTTAATGGCGGAGGCATAGAGACTGAGTTGTTCAGCATATTCCGCTGCTGATTCAGCCTTGTGGAATTTGTTCCCCAAATAATTCTCATTTCCAATGCAAAAATAGCGCACTCCATAGGGGGCTGGATGACCATTACTCTTTCGGTAATCTCCCATAGGGGTTCCTGTCTCGCCATTCACGTATTCCACCCAACTTAGGGCTTTTTCAACTGAATGATCGTAAGTATTGTTGTTGCCCATGGGGATATTGATATAGGGCTCAATATCAAGCTTCTTGCACCAGTTCACGAACTCGTCGGTACCGAATGTATAGTACTCTGTACCGCCCCAAATGTGCTCGCTCACAGCAGTTCTCGTGGGACCAACACCTTTTTGCCACTCATAGTCATAGATGGCAGTCCCAGCTGGCCAGCGCATTACAGGAATCCTCAGTTTCATCAATTGTTTTGTTACTGACAGATTCTCCGCTCCCTTTTTGTCCACTACGCCACCATAGATAACCGCATCGTTGCAATCCTCCAGCATCTGTCCGTATATCATGGAATCTATGGGGGAGGAATGTTCCAAATCAGATATTGAGACTACGGTTGTAGTTCCAGACACTGTTTGCTTGAAAACAGGTTTTTGAGAATTGATTATCAAGGGACAAACCGTAAGAAGTAATGCGATTACAAAGACTTTTTTCATTTTCTCAATATTGTTTATGCTGTTCGTCACGAGTCCTATTTGTTGAAAGGATTGTAATGGCTACCTTTTGATCCATCGCTCTTTTCTCGATCTAAAATCAGGGTTGAGTCTATAGTTTCTTCCAAATCTGAGTTCAACAAATATTGTCCTTGTAATATCAACATCTCACGCAGCATTTTTGTGTCTACATTCCTTGTTATGCCATCAGATTCTGCTGCCATTGCTGCTGCAGTTCCTGCGCCTTGTCCCATCGCCATGCAGGTAGCCATTACCCGAATAGATCCTGCAGCCATCTGGTTGGCAGATATGCACCGACCAGCCACCAACATGTTATCAAACTTTGTCGGAATCAGCGAACGATAAGGTATTTCGTATACCTTCTTTCCTGAACCTGTATAAATCTGCATTTTTCCTTGCCCTGGATGTATGTCAATAGCATAGGTTCCACATGAGATGCCATCTTCAAAAGACTTGCCTTCCAAGATGTCGCCTTCATCCAGCACATAGTCCCCAAGGATGTGTCGACTTTCTCTTACACCCACTCTGGCACCTGTTTCAACAATGTAAGAATTCTCGAATCCTCCTACATGTTTTTTCATAAAGCGATATACCTCGACTACTTGTTTACGAAGCCTTATTTCTGCTTTTGTCAAATCCTTGGCATTAACGCCTGATATTTTCTGTAGTCTGGTCACATTCATGGCGAATTGATGATGGGGAAGTTCATACATAAGAATTCTATTGGCAATCTCACTGTCTAAATTTCCTTTAGCTATTTCTTCCTTTACCAGTTCGTTTAGTCCTAAGAATGCGATACCTTTTTGACTATCAATTTCTTTGTCAGTGGGATTATCCTTCAAAAGATGTCTATTCTTTTTCATCCAGGCTCTCAATTCAGAAGTATTCACGTCTCCAATTCTGAAAAACAAAGATACGGGTTGCATGATACCTTTACCATCACCGATAGTGAAATCGGCTCCTGCTTTTGCTGCAACATCACCGTCGCCTGTGCAGTCGATAACCACTTTAGGGCAAATAGCTGCACGGCCGGATTTGTTTTCTATCAATACAGCTTCCACCATTCTGTTCTTTGTTACCACATCAACGCACATTGTGTGTAGAAGCATTTCGACACCAGCTTCTTCCAGCATGTCCAACAAAATGATTTTAGAACCTTCTGGATCAAGTGGAGTCATTGAAGCATTGTCAAAAGTAAGGTCAGTCATGTGACCCTCAGAATAGCCGTTTTCTACCATTCTGGAGACAAACTCTTCGGCGACTCCCTTTATCATTTGTCTTCCCTTGATGTCGTGGAATGTAAACATAGGATTGATTTGGGCAACGGTAAGGTTCCCTCCAACGAATCCATATTGTTCCACTAACATGGTATTGGCTCCCATCCTGGCTGATGCGATGGCGGCACCTATTCCAGCAGGTCCTGCTCCAACAACCAATACGTCTGGATGGGCTATGATAGGTATTTCTTTTGCAGGTTCCTGATAAGTGTCAGGCTTACCATCCTTCAGGCTTGTTTCCCTTTTGCATCCATACAGGAGTAATGCTAAGCTAATCAGGCAAACTAAGTGTCGTTTCATCTTTTTTATTACCTTATTGATATATAACTTTCTTCCCATTTACAATATACAAACCCTTCTGTGTCCTCCGACTAATCTTTTGTCCCATCAGATTATAGGTGCCTGACAAAGGATTGATAGTCAACGTAGTTGCTCCGTTGTCATTGAGGTTCTGAATACCAGTTTCGTGAGAAAAAGGAATAGGATAACTTGTTCCTGCAGGCTGTGACCAAATTTTGATCTCCCTGTCTGCATTCAACATGTTACATACTTCACCATTTGCCAACTGCTCCTCAGAAATTTGGCTGGTGCCAGAGTTTGCGTTTGCATTCGTATCATACAAATAGTAACAATTCGTAATGGTTGCACCTGATGGATTACGCGTGATGATAAAGGTCTTGCCATTTGACAAATCGATATCTAATTTACCCACGAACAGACAGTTGGTAATTTCCACCTTTGTTTCCGAGAAGCAAAGTATACCTGCACTACTCATTGCTGTAGAACCAGTTATTTGACCAGCATATACACAGTCAACAATTTTGCCGCCAGCCGTTGTTGTCACACGTGAGAGACCTCCGTGGAATCCATTACCAGAAGTGGTGATGATATCCACATCGCAGACGCAATTTTGAAGAGTACCGCCCAACAACGTGTTGGCAATACCAGCCATATAGAGATAATCCGTAGTAATACTACCGCTTACACGCAGATTCTTCACTGTTCCACTCAAGCCACCAAACAAGCTCCATATATTTGCTGTGGGAACTTTGTGGTAAGTAATAGTGTGGCATTTGCCGTCGAAAATACCATTATACGCTCCTTGGGAAATTAGAATACCATTGCCAGATCCTTCGCCCACCATAGGAAGATCTTCAATTACCTCATCAAGGTTGATGTCGGCAGTCAGTTCTGCATTGATGTCATAATTTCCATTGTTTACCAATATGCTGAACACAACGAAATCCAAAGGAGTTTCCAACTGATAGACTCCATCCACTTGCTGAGGAATGAAAGGAAGATGGGACATATAGTCCTTTTCGGCTTCTTCCTTGCTTATCGTTCCATCTTCGTATCCATTACTCAATTTGTTGGACATCTCATAGCTTTCCTTAACAAGGTCTTCTCCTAAATATTTATCTAAAAGTGATATCAAGGATTCAATATCTTCATGTTGGTTCATAAGAGAGATGTATGCTTCCTTGCATTCGCAGACTTTGAGGAAGAGGGTGCTAAACTGACTAATAAGATTGTACTTCTCATTTACATCTGAGGCTGTTTCTGCAGCCATCATAGCACTTGACAGAGCATCTTTCAGTTCTTGGCTGAAGTTGGGATAGCTTGCATAGTCGGCTGCAGAGCTAGGCTGGTATACGTTCAACAAAGTATTTGCACGGGCAACCTGTGAAGCCAGTACGCTATTCAGAGCATCAGAAGCCTCCTCCATTGTGCCGCGATAGAATATTTTAATGTTTCCAAATCCTAACCATCCGGGATGACCATTCAAATTGAGTTGCTTGATTCCCATCGTGAGGGTTCCGTCCGTAACGTTGACCAAAATAGAGTTTGGATAGCGACCTGCATTGAAAGCATTACTGCATCCGATGGCACTACTTGGAATATAACCAACAATATCACCCCAGTCATTCTCCACCTGATAGTCAGTACCAGACTCTTCTGGAGTGATATAGCAGTTCTCGCCATCCACAGCATCCTTCGCATTCACCATATCTTCGATATTTGCCTGGAAATAATTGTAATTATCATTCAAATAAAATACTGCAGCATAGTTGGTGCTGTAAAAGTCGCTCGTAGGATAAGGTTGGAAAGCTCCGTTTATCTGTAACTCATAGACGCCATTCTTCAGTCCTGTCAGGGTCTGGCTCATGTCGATAGCTTTATTCTTGCTTTCTGCTGCTCTGATAGGACTGGTCTCAGACACGCCATAGTTCGTACCTACTGTTCCACTCCAGTTATTGAAGCCTTCACGGAAGTCTGTGTTACTGAATAGGTTGGTCACGTCCATTCCACTTTGTGGATCATAAGAAAGCATTTTTAATAGCATCATGTTTATGTAATCAATCTCAGTGATAAGTTCTTCTGTGCTGAGCGAACGTTCTTCCATAATGTAGTTGGCTGTACCATGGGCATAGACTTCTCCAGGTTCTGCATAATTTGTTAAATAACTTTCCAGCTCATCGCGAACCACATTGTCAAAGTTGTCCATTTTCTGAAGATACTCCACAGCGTCCTCAACCTTCTTTTTAAATGTATCATAAGTTTCAGAATTTTCAGCTAAAATTGTTTTCAGGGGCGTGATGGTTTCGTTGCAGTATTTTATCAAGTCATCCACGTTTTCGAAATTTAGCAGATTATCCAGCACATTAGTGAATTCTGTCTCAAGGGACTGCGATACCTCCAAAGATTCAATATACTTCCGTTCCACGGATACAATAGCGGTTGCAAACTCTTGTAGGGAAGCCTTGTCATTTGCGTTGGAGTAAACGCTATCATAGCAGTACACCACATCTCCTGTTCTGCTCAGCACTGGAGAAGAATCACTGCCAAGAGTCTGATGCCATACAGGATTTTCTGTATTGTCACCCACTAAAACCACACAACAGAATCCGTTGATTAACTGTTCTTCTTCTATTTTCACTACATTGTTGTTAGCATTGGCATCGCATTCATTCAGATAGTAGCAATTGATGCATGCATTTCCAGTGCCACGATTAAAGATACAGGATTTTCCATTCGAGAAATCAATTTCCATCTTTCCAGTGAAAATGGTGTTTTTGATTTGTGTACCTGATTCTGCATAACAGATGATGGCAGCACTGTTCGTTACTGTTGTCCCACTCAAAGAACCAGAATACAAGCAATTTAGAACTTTTCCGCCTGCATTTGTAGTCACACGTGAAATTCCACCATGAAAGCCACTTCCCGATGTGGTGATAATGTCTACGCTTGATTCGCAGTTCTCTACAGTTCCGCCATTCAACGTATTTGCTATTGTAGCCATATACTGGTATTCCGTTGTGATTGATCCAGTCACACGTAAATTACGAATAGTGCCACTCACACTGCCAAATAACCCCCAGATATTTGCAGTAGGTACTTTATTATATGTTATTGTATGGAGTTGACCATCAAAGGTTCCTTCATAGCTGCCTGATGTGATCATGTTTCCATTGTCTCCAGAATAACCTATCAAGGGGATATCCTCGATAACCTCATTCAAATTTATATCTTCTGTCAGTACTGCATCCAAACTTCTGTTTCCTCCCTGAACAATCTTTGCAAAGGACAAGAAGTGGTTTGCACTATTTATTTGGAAGATGTCGTTCACGAGGCAATCTGGATCAATGTTGCCACATTCCGTACATATTCCATATTCATACTTATGTGGTTCAATATTATTTCCACCCTTTTCATTAGAATACGTGATTTCTGAGCCTTCTATACTGGTTTTACCATCGCATTTGAAACTACCGTTTCCATAGACAATCTTGTGTGTGGGGTCCAGCATGGGCATCAAGTCCTCTCCAATATTTTGGCGCCATGCAGGATTCTCTGTATTGGTAACATTGAGAAGGAAGCAAGCAAATCCATTTTTCATTTGTTCTTCAGTAATCTGGTTTGTGTTTGGATTTATCTGTGCCTCTGTAGCATTCAGGTAATAGCATTCATTGAAAACACCGCCACCTGGATTGCGTGCAATTATGTAACTTTTACCATTTGATAGATCTATGTCCATGTGACCAGAAAAAATGCAGTTTGAAACCTCCACAGCATTTTCGGCATAGCATATTATACCTCCGCTGTTGGTTGCAGTCTCGCCACTCATAGTGCCGGCATAGACACAACCAATGATCTTACTACCCGCTGCAGACGAAATACGAGCGATTCCTCCGAAGAGTCCCGTTCCACCCGTACTTGTAATATCTACGTCGCAGTATATATTCCTAAGTGTACCTCCTGCCAGTGAACACACAAGACCAGCATTCGTCCTGTTTGACGTGGTGATGCTACCGCTGACACGTAGGTTCTCAATTGTGCCACTCATTGTTTGGAACAATCCCCAATCATCACCCATGTCGTTTGCATTGTAAGTGAGTGTGTTGAACTGACCATCAAATGTTCCCGAATAATTCTTTACATAGTTTTCTGCCATGATGGTACCTAAGTTGACATCTTGAGTCAGTGTCGCATCCAAATCCATTGTACCAGAATTTACTACTGATGCAAAGTTCTGAAAGTCTTCAGGAGATGAAATCTGTACTACATCATTTACGATGGTTAACTTCTCCAGTGGGTTCTCTTGAGCCTTTGTTGAGATACTTGTGATGACCAAAAGGGTCATAGCTAAACATACTTGCTTTCTCATTTTTTTGATTTTTATT
>CAMKMK010000106.1 GCA_946413885.1 uncultured Prevotellaceae bacterium | reverse complement strand
ACTACGAAAATCATTTCACTGATTCCTGGCAGCAAGTGGGTGATTGGTTAAGTCAGAAGATTGCATGAAAGAGCATGACTGACAAGATGACTCCTGAACAGCGGCATCATTGCATGTCGAGAATCCGTGCTAAAAACACGCGACCAGAGCTCATTGTCAGGAAATACCTTTTCAGTAGAGGTTTTCGATACAGACTCTACAACAAGCGACTGCCTGGCAAACCTGACATCATTATGAGGAAATACAAAACTGTGGTTTTCGTGAACGGATGTTTTTGGCATGGTCACGAGGGATGCCGCTTCTTTAGACTTCCTGACACGAATCCAGATTTTTGGCGACATAAGATAGAACTCAACCAGGCACGCGACCTAAGAGAACGTATTGATCTGAGGAATCTTGGATGGCACGTGATACAAATATGGGAATGCCAACTGAAGCCAAAAGAGCGAGAAGGAACACTTAAAGCATTAGAAGATACTCTTTATCACATCTTCTTGGAAGACAAGAAAATAGATATTCATAGAAATATGAAGTATCCTATGAAAGATTTTCCTACCCAAATGGTGGCAGAAGATCAAGAGACACTTACGAAACAAAAGCATTAAGAAACATGAAATTCAGAATCGCATCCGTCCTACTACTGACTATCAGTCTTGCAGAACAACTTGCGGCAGAGAAATTGCCTAATCTGGTACAATATGTCAACACTCTGCAAGGTACTCACTCCAACTTTGGGCTGAGTCATGGCAACACGTTTCCCGCTACAGCTATGCCATACGCACAACACATGTGGACACCACAAACGGGACCTAATGGTGAAGGATTCAAATATCTATACGAGGCAGATGCTATCCGCGGGTTTGGGCAGAGTCATCAATGCTCACCTTGGGTAAGTGATTATGCCGTGTTTACATTTTTTCCTGAAGTGGGTGAACTTGTACTTGATCCAAACAAACGTCCTTCTAAATTCAGTCACGAGAACGAAGAAGGACATCCCAACTATTATGCCGTCCGTTTCGACAATGGCATCCTGACAGAAATTGCTCCCACTGAACGTGCTGTACATTTGCGATTTACTTATCCCAAGAAACAAGATGCTTATCTGATCATAGATGGCTATACAGGTGATAGTGAAATAGAGATATTTCCTGAGAAACGGCAGGTGCAAGGATGGGTCAACAATCAAAGATTCGTAAATCATAGTGAGAATTTCCGTTGCTATTTCATCATTCAATTCGACCAACCATTCCAAGACTATGGAACCTGGGAAAATCATGAAATGAAGAGTGAAGAAAAAAATACAAAAGCTAAGGGAAAAGGCTATGGGGCATACCTGAAATTCAAACCAGGAAGTAGAGTTCAAGCACGTTCAGCCAGTAGCTATATCAGCCCTGAACAAACATTATTGAACTGGCAAACCGAAATAGGAAAAGACAAGACCCTGGAACAAACTCGTCAGCGTGGTTACGAGACATGGAATAAGTTACTAAATCGCATATTGGTGGCAGGAGGTACGGAAGAACAAACACGCACATTCTATAGCTGTCTATTCCGTGCGAATCTGTTCTCACGAAAGTTTTACGAATTAAAAGAGAATGGAGAGCCTTACTATTACAGCCCATATGACGGACAAATCCATGACGGATACATGTTTACAGACAATGGTTTTTGGGACACCTTCCGCAGCCAATTCCCTTTGACCAATATATTACACCCTACTCAACAGGGGCGATACATGCAAGCGCTGCTACAGGCACAAAAGGAGTTTGGATGGCTTCCAGCCTGGTCATGTCCTGGAGAGACGGGAGGCATGTGTGGCAATCACTCTATTTCGCTGCTGGTTGATGCATGGGAAAAGGGAATCCGCACTTTTGATCCAGACTCCGCATTAGTAGCTTACGCTCATGAAGCTATGAACAAAGGACCAATGGGTGGAGCAAATGGACGTGCAGGATGGAAGGAATATTGGCAATTAGGTTACGTGTGTTTTCCTGAATCACATGGATCGGTGACTCAGACCTTGGAGTACACCTACGATGATTGGTGCGCCTGGCGATTGGCTCGAAATTGTGGTAACAAATTCTACGAGGAAATCTTTGCTCGTGTACTTAATAATTACAAGAACTTATGGGATTGTAAAAATGGCTTCTTTCGCGGCAGAGGTCTCAATGGGAAATGGTATGAACCCTTTAATCCGTTGGTTTGGGGTGGTCCTTATACTGAAGGAAATGCCTGGCACTACATTTGGTCCGTCTTCCATGATGTGCAAGGCTTGATAGATCTTTTTGGATCAGACGAAGCATTCACTACTAAGATGGATTCTGTCTTCAGCCTACCAAGTACTATAATTCCAGGATGGTATGGAAACAAAATTCATGAAATGACAGAAATGGAGATGGCCAATATGGGACAATATGCTCATGGAAATCAGCCTATTCAACACATGCCTTATCTATATAATTATGCAGGTCAACCCTGGAAAACTCAGTACTGGGTGCGCCAAATAATGGATCGCCTCTACAACAGTACACCTGATGGATTTCCAGGCGACGAGGATCAGGGTGGAATGTCGTCATGGTATGTGCTTAGTGCATTGGGACTTTATGCAGTTACTCCTGGCACAGATCAGTATGTAATCGGAAGTCCTCTTTTCTCTAAAGCTACCATTACGATGGAGAATGGCACGAAATTCCAGATTATTGCTGATAATAACAAAACCAATAACTATTACATCACAAGTGGCACATTAAATGGTAAGGAACTGACGCGTAACTACATTTCTTATAGTGATTTAACCAAAGGCGGAACACTACGTTTTCAGATGTCAGATACGCCCAACAAGATGCGGAACATCACTAAGGAAGCTGTCCCCTACTCTTATAGTCTCAACGAAAAGTAAAATAGGTATTCCCTATTTCATCATTTCTAATATTATCTTCATCAAGGCCTGACGTGAAGCCTGATCACGGATTGTCTCGAATGGAACACCCATTGTGAAGGTCGAATAACGATCACCACGATAAACCACAGCAGCACTCAGATTGTTCTGGGTATATCGCATTACGGTTTGAGCAGCAGGCTCGGAAGGTTCCAAAGCATCGGGAGATTCCACGATGTAGCAATCCTCGTTGAGTGTGTCGCTATAGTCAAAATGCTGCCCAACTTGAGAAAGGGTGGACTGCACTGAATGGATTCCGCCACAACTTGCAGCCTGATTGGCTCGCCACTTATACTTCAACACATCAGATGCAAATTTCTTGTCGGCATCCTGAGTTTTTGCTAAAGGATTATCCCATAAATCAGTAGCCACATAGGCTCCACTGGTGAATAGTCTTCCTCCCTGTTCCTGTAGATAACGAGTTAGGACCTGTTGCATCTCATTGGTAAACGTCTTAAACTCCAAAGTATGCGATTTCCCATTACCCATCTTGCTCTGAAACTGTTTGCCCAGAATAAAATCCACCATAGGATAATCTACTAAAGAAACCTGACCTGACTCCACAGATTCGTTACTGGCAGACACGAACGATTGACCAAGTGCCAAAAGACTTGCACCATGAACGGATGGATAATCAAAAGTATTGCCAGCAATTACTTCGGTCTCGTGGTCACCATAGCTGTCGCCAAATCCTGCTGCATCATCGTCCATCCAAGGTACTTTTCTTCGAAATTCCTTCATTTCACCAGTGTAACTGATATCACGCAGATAAGGCACTCCATGATCCACGCGATCAAGGAAACCAGCCAGTTCAGTACTTGCTTCACCTGGTGCCTCAAAATCGGCTGGAGCGCTTACACGATCAAATCCATTTATCACAAGAACAGGCTTCTGCCAGTATATATTGGAAGAAGAAATGCCTGCTGAAAGGATTTCACTGTCAAAACTCTTTCCTCCTTGATTAACAGCAGCAATCTTCCAACTATAGACTTTCCCTGGTTCCAAAGATAAAGAGTATGTGGGTTCACCTACAAGTACGCCATTATCCCATCCAGAATCGTCCACACGTGTATAGACAAGATACTGGTTAGGCTGAGCTGTAGGCTCTAAAGGATCCCCCACGGGTTGCCAATTGAGTACTGCTGTATTGCCTGACTGTAGGGCAACACGAAAATGGTCAACAGGTAGAGGTTGTACCACATAGGGCGTTCCTCGTTGAGAAGAAATGAATTTGAGCATTCCTTTGTAGACAGCACGACATACACTGAAACGGAAACGAGGATCTAAACCGTAACGCATGTCAGCAAAATTCTGATGAGAAAGCAATTCCAGTAGAATGGCAGGGACCTCAGGTACACGCGCCTCGTAATAAGAAGAATTCCACTTGCCCCTACGATGCCATTCAGGTGCATGCAATGCCCGTATGTCATCCACAATCTGCGACTGAATCAAATCTGCCAAATCAGCTGCCAGATAGCGCGAAGCACCATTGGCATAAGTATCACGCCCTTCGGTAACAGTTTCGTATATCAGAAGAGTACCAATAATCGTATCATTGAGAGTAGTACCTGCATCGCTATGGAAAGCCATGCTGATATCAAAAGGAATATGTAATCCCTCACGATGGGGCAACACATCCGAGCCTCCAGCCAACCAGTTGACCCATAAACCTCGACACTTGTAATCATCGGTATAATCGTTGACGCCATGACTATCGCTATACACACTGTCTGGAGCACCCGCCCATTGCAACCAGTATCGGGCCCCCTCAGTAAAACGCGGATAACCACTAAGTTGGTAATCAGGTTTGAAATTAGGATTATTGTTTGCCTCCACGCAACGAGCGACATTTCCCATTCCTCCACCTATTTTCACTCCATCAGCACTAAGTACACGACCCGACTTAGCAGATAGGTTACTCAACGTAATACATCCTTTTTCACTCTGACCTTCAGCAAATAGGAACGAACCCAGAAAAATCCATGTTCCGCCTCCCATCTGCTGATTGACACGGAAATGAGTTTCTCCGCCCATGTGGTGCACGGTGTATAGTGCATCTGTTGTACTGTTTGGCAAGGATTTATATGACACATAAACACCATATTCTCCCCTCTTAGGGATAGAAGGAGTCCAAACAGCAACACTTTCCTGTCCGTTCTTCACAGTTTTCACTTGACGATAAGTTCCATCACGGAAAGGGTTGTCGAAACCCGTATAGACATCCTTTCTGTGAGCAAAACCAACTCCTTGGCCATCAATCCATGATTCATCACCAACCACTTCTTGATAGGTTCCATCCTCGTGAAGCATGCCATCATTATCAATGATAAGTTCCTCACGTCGCGTGTCTCTCTCACGAGGTAACAATACGTTAGCTCCCGCATTATCCAACATTGGTACGAGAAAAGGTAAAACGTAACTCTGAGTGTAAAGATCTTCCACTGTCTGGAAGATACGAGCACGCTGCCATTCCCAACGGTTAAGCTTCGGCTCAAAATAATATCCATGACTCTGCCACATCGCAATATGACGGTCTTGAAGTCCTGAAGTCAACTTGTAAGGACGATCCACAGGAGTAATCAAAGGAGCGTCCGCTCGAGGTGCCCATACTTTTGACTTTACCTTCTTTGTCCGGGTATATGCAGGAATTAAGTCCTCTATCTTTCGTCCGTTCGTATATATTTGAAGTTTCTTCTTTTGTAGATCTGCAGGTAACATAGCTTGAATGTCTCTATAGAGCGATTCCACGTTATTCTCACGGAAAGAGAAATAGCCCACCTGATCATTAGTAAAGAGTTGAAGCGTTTTCTTGTCAAGTGCTACAGAATCTACTCCAACACGTCCAATACTGAGACGCTGCTGTTGGCGTTCAGCAGTTAGCCGTTCATTGATTTGCTGTTTTGTCTCATTTGAAAGTATCTGAGCCAGCGAAGTGGATGTACAGAGCGACACCAGAAAGAGTGTCATGAGTTTGCATATCTTCATCGTATTAAATCGAATTTGATTTTTAATTCGAATTGCAAATTTAGTAAATCTTCTCCAATTTTTGAATCTTTTGCCTTGAATTTATCTAAAAATAGCTATCTTTGTGTTCATTATTTTCTTTATGCGATTTGGAATGAAAAGATTATTTGGTATATGTACACTGGGATTTTGTATATGTAATCTTTATGCTCAGGGATTGAGTCGTATGGATGCAGATATGCTTCGCACTCAAGTGGTGGAAGAATGGAAAACATCGGTGAAAAGAGAATTAGCAGAAGCACAAAAGGAACTCACCATTCGAAAGGATTCTTTACAGATGAAGTTTGATGCCCAGATTTTCGGCGAGAAGCCTGCAGATGGACGGAGTTTATGGATTTCGCTGCATGGTGGTGGAGGCACCACTACGGAGGTCAATAATCAGCAATGGGAGAACCAGAAACGTCTGTATCGACCTGCAGAAGGAGTCTATGTGGCACCCAGAGCTCCATGGGACGCCTGGAATATGTGGTTTCAGGAACCTATTGACGGGATGTATCACGACTTGATCCGACTGATGGTGGCCAACTATGATGTGAATCCAAATAAAGTGTATCTGTTAGGATACTCAGCAGGTGGAGATGGTGTATGGAGACTGGCTCCTCGACTGGCCGATTATTGGGCAGCTACCAGTATGATGGCAGGTCACCCAGGCGATGTAAGATTGGAAAATCTGCTCAATACTCCTTTCATGATATGGATGGGAAGCAATGATGCAGCATACGACCGCAACAAGTTAGCTGCTGTGCGTGGTGCCCAAATGGACTCGTTGCAGAAGGTTCATCCTGATGGATACATCCACGAGACACACATCATACAAGGAAAAGGACATTGGATGGACCGCATGGATACCGTAGCTATCTCATGGATGTCAAAACATACTCGCCAACCCTATCCCAAACACGTCATCTGGCAACAGGAAGAGGTAGGTAAACAGCAATTCTATTGGTTGGAGGTTCCTCAGAAAGATCGTGGATATCTGCTGGATATCAGCATTAAAGGGAACACGATTACAATCTTTCATTCTGATTACAAACACATCCGACTATGGCTTAACGATGAATTGGTGGATCTTGATAAGAAGATCAAGGTGAAATCATCAGGCAAGACGGTTTTCAAAGGGAAGTTGGAAAGAAACGAGCGGAATCTACGCCAATCTATCCAAGAAAGGCAAGATCCCGCTTACTGTTTCCCCGCACAGGTTGAAATCAACACATGCGGTTGCAAGAATTAATCTGATTATTTCTCCTTTTCAGCACCAATTAACGCCCAAATCAAGGCTGCCAAACCACCACCTACAAAGGGACCTACAATAAAGATCCAGAGGTTTGTTAATGCCGTTCCACCTTGGAACACTGCAGGAGCTAGAGAACGAGCTGGGTTAACACTAGTGCCTGTGTAACGGATGCAAACCAAGTGAACCAGAACCAAACTGAGACCAATAGCCAGTCCAGCGAAGTTACCAGCGCCCTTCTTAGCATCTGTTGTTCCCAACACTACCAATACAAATACAGTGGTAAAGATAATTTCGGCCAAAAGACCACCCAATGTGGAAACGCCTTCCTGCAGATCATTAGCGCCTGTTCCTGTCAGACCGGCATTTGTGGTCAGAGCATACAAAAGAGCACTACCGATGAAAGCACCAATGCATTGGAAGATGATGTAATAGAGAGCATCCTTACCACTCATACGCTTGCTCAGATAAACACCAAGCGTAATAGCAGGATTGATGTGGCAACCACTTACACCACCAATGGTGTAAGCCATTGCTACTACAGCCAAACCAAATGCCATAGCGGTACCTACAACAGATGCAGTATCAGTACCACAACTTAAACTAACGGCTACGCCGCAACCCATGAGTACCAGCACTGCTGTACCCACCATTTCAGCTAAATACTTTTTCATTTGCATTAAGTTTATTGGTTAATAAAAAAAGTGGTTATAATATTCTACCCTTATCTTAATAAAGGGAATCGTCATCTTTAGTTTTCTACTCTTTCGTCAATTCCAATACGTGGCTGGTTAACTTATTGGCAGAGAAGGCTTGAATGCC
>CAMKMK010000105.1 GCA_946413885.1 uncultured Prevotellaceae bacterium | reverse complement strand
GTAAGCGGCATGAAATGCATGCATTGCAAGGCTAACGTAGAGAATGCTCTCCGCGGATTGGATGGCGTGGTTGGCGCTGAGGCGAACTTGGAAACACGTAGTGTCATTGTGGAATACGACGCTACTGCAGTCACTCCCGCCGACATCAAGAAGGCTGTTGACGGGAGTGGCCGCTTTGAACTCACTCTTTAGGGACCATCTCCTTCTTCCTCCAAAATTCCCTTCATGAAGCAAACGATTCCCGTAGTAGGATTGGCGTGTTCAGCCTGCTCGGCCAACGTGGAGAAGAAACTCTCTTCCCTGCCTGGCATCCATAGTGCCTCGGTATCCCTCGTTGGTCGTACTGCTTTGGTCGATTTTGACCCTGCTGTCATCTCTTTGGAACAGATGAAGCGGGAGGTTAATGATATCGGCTACGATCTGATCATCGAAAGTGGACGCAGCGCTGAAGAAATCCATCGGCAGGAGTTCACTTCCCTCAAGCGCCGCACCCTTCTTTCCTGGGTGCTGGCTATTCTGGTGATGTGCTTCTCGATGGGGTGGATTTCTGTGGGGAGCGTACGTGCTGGCAATGTGGTGTCTCTTCTGTTGTCTCTCGCGTGCATGTTGCTTTGTGGAAGGAATATCTATGTGTCTGCTTGGCGACAGCTGCTCCATCGGACTGCCAACATGGACACGCTGGTGGCACTGAGTACACTGATAGCCTTCCTGCTGAGTACCTTCAACACCTTCTTAGGTGATGCTGTGTGGGGTGTTCGAGGTATTGGCTGGCATACCTTCTTTGATGCCTCCGTCATGATCATTACTTTCGTGCTGACAGGCCGCTTGCTGGAAGAAAAAGCCAAGGATGGCGCCGCAAGCAGCATCCGTCGACTGATGGGCATGCAACCCAAGACGGCACATATCGTGAATGGTGACAGCGTGGAGGAGGTGCCTCTTTCCACCATCGAGAAGGGCGATTTGCTGGAAGTTCGTGCAGGCGAGAAGATTCCTGTGGACGGTGAAGTCGTCTGGGCCACCAGTTTCATGACTGAGGACGCCGCTTACGTGGATGAATCAATGGTGTCAGGTGAGCCTATCCCTGCAGAAAAGAAGGTTGGAGACAATGTCTTGGCAGGCACCATCCCCAGCCAGGGCCGTTTGCGCATGCGAGCTCGTCAGATAGGCGAGGAGACAGCTTTAGCTCACATCATCCGCATGGTGCAGGAAGCGCAGGGGTCGAAAGCTCCCGTTCAGCGGATTGTAGACCGTGCTGCCTTGGTGTTTGTCCCTGTGGTGGCTGCCATCGCTCTCGTCACTTTCCTGGCATGGTGGATTCTTGGAGGGAATTCCATGCTTCCGCAGGCGATCATGTCTGCTGTGGCTGTGCTGGTGATAGCCTGTCCCTGTGCGATGGGTTTGGCTACTCCCACCGCCCTGATGGTGGGAATCGGCAAGGCAGCCGAAAGTCAGATACTCATCAAGGATGCTTCCGCTCTGGAAAACTTGCGCCATGTGGATGCCATCGTTATTGACAAGACAGGTACCCTGACCATTCCCAATCAGAACGTTGACTTTACTCGTGCCGACAGTCTTCCTTTAGAGGAACGGGAAACGCTGAAACCCAAAGCCAAGGAAGCTGTCGAGGAGCTGCAGCAGGGAGGTATCCAGGTCTACATGATGAGTGGTGACAAGGAAGACGCCGCCCGCTTTTGGGCAGAGCAGGCAGGAATCCTTCACTACCAAAGTCATGCTCTCCCTGAGGACAAGGAGAAGCTGGTGGAACGGCTTCAGCAGGCAGGTCATCGCGTGGCGATGGTAGGTGATGGGATCAATGACACGCAAGCTCTCGCGCTGGCTGATGTCAGCATGGCTATGGGGCGAGGTACCGACGTGGCGATGGACGTTGCACAAGTCACCCTGATGGGCGATGATCTGCGTAATATCCCTGCAGCAATCCGTTTGAGCAAACGTACAGTCAGGATGATTCGTGAGAACCTCTTTTGGGCATTCATCTACAATCTGATCTGCATCCCTCTGGCAGCAGGACTCCCTTATCTGTTCGGTTTCCACTTCCAGATTACTCCCATGTGGGCAAGTGCCCTGATGGCCTTCTCCAGCGTAAGTGTCATCCTCAATTCTCTCCGTCTGAAATGGAGCTCATCTGACCAGATTAAGTTTATTTAACAACCTTTTCCATCGACTTACTCTTTTTTCCCTCTATCTTTGACCATGAAAAAATATCATACTTTTACACACATGAAAAGAATACTGCTCTTATCCCTTATGCTTTTCACGAGCATACTGGGAACCAAGGCTGCTGTGGATGATGCAGATGGAGCCACAATTGTGAAGATTGCTGTCTCTGTAAAGGGAAAGCCAACTTACCCGACAAATCAACGTTGCGGATACATCACGGCAGATGATGGATCAGGCTCCTCTACCATCGAAGTACTTGCTTCCCAAAACGGGAAAACGCTGGAGATGAAACTCCCGTCAGGAAAGGATGTCAGTTATCGAGGCGAGGCATATCATGGTTGGGACTTCGAGGGAGTCACAGTAACGGACGGCATTGCAAAGGTTTCCTTCACAGCCAACACCAGGACGGAATACCAGTATCTGGCTTATACCGATTTTGGGACGCAGTATTACCGCATCCCTGCCATTGCAAGAAATTATCGTGATGAACTGGTAGCCATTTATGATGTGCGTGAATGTCGCAACGATGTGGGATTCGGTGAAGTGGATCAGGCTATGCGTTACAGTACTGACAATGGGAAGACCTGGAGCAAGGAGACCATCATTGCTGATGGTGACGCATCTTTGAGTGGAAATTCTTTCGGCCTTGCCTACGGAGACCCTGCTCTTGGCCTCGATCGTGAAAGTGGCGCAGGAGTGCTGATAACTGTTAGCGGTCAAACCATTTACACCTATGCAACAGCCACCCAACGCCCTCTGATATCTATGCAGAAAACCTCTGATGGCGGTCACAGTTGGAGCACACCAGTGGATATCACTTCCCAGTTCTGGGGAAGTACGGAAAGCATGTTTCAGGATAGTGAACACGACGGGGAAGGCAAGGTATTCGCCTATGCAGGATTCTTTGGCAGCGGTAAGATTCTGCAGAGTCGCATCGTAAAGAAGGACAAGTATTACCGTCTTTATGCTGCCCTCCTGGTGCGCGGCACAGGATTGCGTGGCGCGTATGTGGTTTATTCTGACGATATGGGTGATACGTGGAATCTGCTGGGTGGCGATGCCACCATCCAGGCCTGCAAGGGTAGCGATGAGCCGAAAGTAGAGGAGTTACCCAATGGGAGTCTTGTCTTGAGTGGACGTATGCATGGAGGCAGATGCTTCAATATCTGGACTTACGACAAGAACAGTACCACCAGCGGATCATGGGGCAATGCGGTGGATAGTGCCTCACAACCTGACGGCATCAAGGCCACAGGAAACAGCACCAATGGAGAGTTGCTCATCGTGTGGGCAAACGATGCGAAGACAGGCATTTCTACTCCCATAGCTCTCCAGTCGGTACCTTTTGGTACAGGGCGAGCCAATGTGGGACTTTATTATAAGGTTCTGGATGCGGAAAAGGCATATACACCTGCGGAATTTGCCTCTGGCTGGATCAAATCTTCCCAAGTCAGCACCACAAGCAGTGCCTACAGCACGATGTGCCTGCAAGCTGACAAGCGTATTGCTTTCTTCTATGAGGAAGGACCGTCGATATATGAAATGGTGTATGTCCCCTTAGACATTGAGCGTCTGACGAACAATGCATACACGACAAAGAAAGTGGGGCAGAGGAAAGTGGTTCTTCCCAACAGATGACATGTTTCACTACTCAGGCAACGTGACAGAAAAGTTCTCGTTGGGTGTGTGGGCTTCTTTGATAATGGCAACCAGTTCAGCTATCTTATCAGGATGTTGAGCCGCTACATTGTTGTCCTCGTGAATATCCGTCTCAAGATCATATAGATCACAGATACCCTTCTTCACAATGAGTTTCCAGTTCTCCTTGCGCACAGCTATCTGATCCGTCTCGTTGAACTCCCAATAGAGGTATTCATGAGACTCCTGATTGGCATCATCACCTGTCAGGGTAGGCAAGAAAGAGATGCCATCAAAGTAATCCGTCTCTGACTTCTGGTATTTGCTTACATAATCTTCGTCTCCTACAATTTGGCAGAAGGTAGGCATGATATCCCAAAAGGCAATGGGATGATTGTTCTTCACTCCAGCAGGCACGTGACCTGGCCAACGAACAATGAAAGGTACGCGGATACCACCTTCGTGACAACTGCGTTTCAACCCTCGAAGCACACCATCTCGATTGAAGAAAGTGGGATCAGCACCTCCCTCCTCATGAGGACCATTGTCGCTGGAGAAAATGAGAATGGTGTTGTCGGACAAGCCTTTTCCTTCCAGTTTGGCCATAATCTCACCCACGTAAGCATCCAAACGTGTGATCATGCCGGCAAACTCAGCATGTACATTACTGATGGCGTGGTACCAACTGCCTTCGCTGCCACCAAAACTTTTGTCTTCGCGAAACTGTTTCTTGTAGGCGATGAGGATACTGTCCTCGGGCTGAACGAGTTCTGCATGAGGCAGAGTGTAGGTGAATAGCCCATAAAAAGGTTGATCGGAAGTCTGTTTGTCGAGCCACTCCAAAGCATGCTGGTGAATCAGGTCAGCACTATACTGAGGACGATTGAAGTAATCACTTCCGTAGAAATCATGCTTGATGTTCTCCTCAAGCAGTTGACGCGTCGTTGCTGTATCCCCATCGGCCTTGCTGAATTTGTTCAGGAAATTTGGATAGTATGCATGAGCCTGGAATTGGCAGATAGGACCATAAAACTCATCCACACCTCGTTTGTCAGGCGTGGAGGCACTTCCCTCGTAACCACCTGCCCATTTGCCAAACTGCCCAGTAGCATAGCCGTGATCCTTCATGATCTCTGGCAGTACTATGTGATTGGGATCCAAAGGATGTTGGCCAACGAGAGCAAAGTCTGTATTGTTGCCATATTGGATGGTGTTGTTAAAGCTCCAGTACTCCTTGTTGCCTCGAATCTCGCAGTGACCCGTATGCTGACCCGTCATGAGTGAAGCACGGGATGGAGCGCTGACAGGACTGCCCGAATAAGCCTGCATGAATTGCATACCTTGACTTGCCAGACGGTCAATGTTAGGAGTATGGATGTATTGCTGGCCGTAGCACGCCAAATCGCCCCATCCCATATCGTCACATAGAACGAAAATGATATTGGGTTTTTCATGCGACAAGGCTGTCAAAGAGGAAAAACCGGCGAGGGAACAAAACACATATACAGGCTTCATGTTACAAGAAAATATAAGAAACGTGTTAAAAAGAAAATGGCTGATGACTCAGCCAAATCTCCTTGGTGCCCGGAACGGGACTCGAACCCGTACGACCGGTAATGGTCAAGGGATTTTAAGTCCCTCGTGTCTACCAATTCCACCATCTGGGCATCAATTGTGGGTGCAAAGTTACAAAATAAAGTGAAAGTGAAGAAGAATTTATCCACAAATCTCACTTTTTTGTCACAAAAAACATGTTATGATAAACCTTAAGGCTTTGATTAATTATTGATGATAAGGGAACCTTTGGCAGCTATGTAACTCACGCGGTAGCGGAAAAGAGTGCGACCGCCATCGCCCAAACTGACGATACCTTGATTGTTAAGATCATAGGTGCGGTGACAACGGGAACAGTAGGCGAAACCACCCTCCTGAAGAATCATGCGTTTTGCCACGTTGCCTTCCTCATAGCAATTGGAGCAAGCCAAGTCAAAGCAGACAACGGTAGGAACATCCCGCCCAATCTCTGGTATGTTGGGAAGTCCGACAATAAAGCCACTGAGCCCCAAATAGAAACCTGAATACTGGCTGAGTGCTGTCTGGTTGACGGGTGTGCTGCCATTATGACTGGCAAAGATATACTGCTTGTTGCTCCCATAAATGGTACAAAACTCTCCCATGCTGTTGCATGCTGTATAGAGTTGAGGTACAGAATAAACATTGTCCATGATGAACTTGGCAGGCAGACGGGCATAAAGGGTATCAGACTCACCACAAGAAAGACAACATGTCGCTGCAAAGAGACAACTGAGGATGCGATAAAGAAAGGATCTACGCATCATTCGCCCTCCACCAGATTATGCTCAGCCTCTTCCATTTGCTGGAAATTGAAACCATCCCATACTTCATCCATCAAAGCTGCAATTTGCTCAGTACAGAGATTGCCAATGCTACCCTCGTGGGTATGATGAACCTCTTTGACTGGAACGAACTTGCCTGCTTCAATGTCAAGGCCCACCTTTTTGTATGCATCGCGGAAAGGCATTCCTTCATTAGCTAAGCGATTGACTTCCTCGACAGAGAACATTAAATTGTAGCGGGGATCCTCCAGCAGATGTTCATTGACCTGAATCTTGTTGATGATATAGGCAGTCATCTGGAGACAATCGCGAAGCTCTTGGAAAGCCGGCAGGAAAACTTCCTTGATAATCTGGAGATCGCGGAAATATCCACTGGGCAGGTTGTTCATGATGAGTGTAATCTGTTGAGGCAATGCCTGAATCTTATTGCATCTTGCACGCGTGAGTTCAAAAACATCAGGATTCTTCTTGTGAGGCATGATGCTGGAACCTGTCGTACATTCGTTGGGGAGTTTCACGAAAGCGAAGTTCTGACTATTGAATAGACATGCATCGAAAGCCAGTTTGGCAATGGTTCCTGCAATACTGGCCAAGGCAAAGGCTACGTTGCGCTCCATCTTGCCACGTCCCATCTGAGCATAAACCACGTTGTAATCCAAGGAGTCAAAGCCAAGGAGTTGAGTGGTCAGAGTGCGGTTGAGGGGGAAACTGCTGCCATAACCTGCTGCACTGCCAAGCGGATTGCGATTGGTCATGCGGAATGCTGCCTGCAGGAACATCATGTCGTCCACAAGACTTTCAGCGTATGCTCCAAACCAAAGGCCAAAACTACTGGGCATAGCCACTTGGAGATGCGTATAACCAGGCATAAGCACATCGCGGCAACGTTCGCTTTGACACTGGAGTTCATGAAAGAGTGCGCGAACATCCTCGGCAACCAATTTCAACTGACGACGAGTGAAGAGCTTGATGTCTACAAGAACTTGATCATTGCGGCTGCGACCACTATGAATTTTTTTGCCTACATCACCCAAGGAACGGGTAAGCATGAGTTCCACCTGAGAATGAACATCCTCAATACCATCCTCGATGACAAAATTACCCGCTTTGATTTCTACATAAATCTTGCGCAGCTCTGTCAAAAGAGATTGAAGTTCATCTGCTTTAAGAAGGCCAATACTTTCCAGCATAATAATGTGTGCGATGGAACCCATTACATCGTGCTCGGCCAAATAGAGATCCATCTCACGGTCACGTCCGATGGTGAATCGTTCAATTTCCTCGTTGATTTGAAAATTCTTTTCCCAGAGTTTCATTGATGATGGAATAAAGATGAAACTTTTGCTTTATGTCAAATTTGATGTCCGATGATTCTAATACTCTGAAGAGGTTCTAATAGGGCAACATGGAAAGCATGGTAGCCAAGCCCTCAACACCTTGCTCAAGCTTGCTGCCAAGCAATTGCTTGATGAAGAAATTAAGGTCGGCACCCACCGTTGCACGAAGTTTGCAACCTGACTCAAAGGGAAGCAACTGAAGCCATAGATTGGCTTTGATGGGAGCACCCTCGAGAGCAAACTTGATACATTTGTCAGGATCTCGCTCAATGATTCGCAGACCGATCTTACCCAAAGGACTTGCGTCAGCATAGATGGTATCATTAGTGAATTCCATTTTACCAAGGATTTCCTTGATCTTAGCTACCTGATCGGGTTTAACCTGATCGCCTGCCTTCTCCAACACAATCTGTTCGAAATCGGGATCGTTGACGCGCTCACGAATAGCTTCCAAGTGAGTGAGGTCACTCAGTTTCTCATAAACAACCTCTATTGGGGCATAAATCTGCTTTACACTACTTTCGTACTTTGTCATATCT
>CAMKMK010000104.1 GCA_946413885.1 uncultured Prevotellaceae bacterium | reverse complement strand
TTCCACGCTGGCGGCAAACTCTCAACCGCTGCAACGGCAGCCTTCCTGTCCCTCACGTCAAAGCAGAGCGTCATCACCTTTGCCTCAGTCTGACTCTCCAACTTACAGGCCAAAGCCTGCAACTTTTCCTCTCGCCGCCCTGTCAGGATCACGTCGTATCCTCCAGCAGCAAATTTGCGTGCGCACCCCTCGCCTATTCCACTCGTCGCACCTGTGATAAAAGCTATTCTCTTGTTCATAATCTTAAGAAAGATAAGGATGAATGACTGCCAACAACTGCTGCAAGGATTGCGCTCCACTCTGCCGCCACAACTGTTGACCGCTGCGGAAGAGCATCAACGTAGGAACAGCTTGCACCCCATATTGCATGGCGGTCTGCTGATGCTTGTCTATATCGATCTTGATGATGCGGATGCTCTCGCCCAACTGTTGTTTCAGGTTCTCGAGCACAGGATGCATCGCCTTGCAAGGGCCACACCACGTGGCAAAGAAATCGACCAGCACAAGGCGGTCAGAAGAAATCACATCGTTGAAGGTTTCCATATTTGTATGCTTATACAGGTTTGGTTAGTTTATAAAGTATGGCAAAGATAAAGCATTCATCCCATTTCCAGTCTCTTTTTAATGTTTTTTTGGAAAAAAGGAGTGTTTTTGAATGCTTTTTCATGACGATTTCCCTCCAAATTCCCAAATATAGTTGTACTTTTGTGTCAGAAACAAAATAATCAAGCAAGAATATGAATTATAAGATGATTATGCACGTGGTGGTCGCTACAATGTTTGCGCTAACCCCCACAACTGGCCATGGGGCCAACTGGTTGTTCAAGAACGGTAAAAGCAACTATCAAATCGTCGTGGATGCCAATGCTTCCTCCTCAGAGCAGACAGCAGCTCGCGAGTTACAGGATTATATTTTTCAGATTAGTGGCACCCGTCTGCCCATCACGTCAGATGCAAAAGCCCGCAGTAGACACATCTTCGTGGGTTTCTCGCCCCAAGTAGCAGCGCTGACAGGACAGTCGGAACCTGCTGCTGACGATGAGAGCTTCACGTACCGCAGCGTGGGGCACGACTTGCTAATTTGGGGTGGATCCCAACGTGGCACGATGTACGGTGTCTTCGCTTTCCTTGAGCGAGAATTGGGCGTACATTGGCTGGCACCCGATTGTACTGTCGTTCCAGAGTGCAAAAGCTGGCGCCTCCCACAACTCGACCACAGCGAACAACCCGCCATCGATTACCGCTACAGCAACTACCTCGCTGTTGAAGGAGTTCCTCAATGGAGTGCCCACACGCGAGAAAACATGAAATGGAGTCCTGTGGCAAACGAGTACGGCAACTTAGAGGCCTATTGGAGCGCTCACACCATGGGGCAATTTGTTTCCACCAAAGAGTTCTTCTCCACACATCCAGAGTACTTCTGTATGCGTGACGGCAATCGCTATGGAGGCTATGGGCAGCTGTGCCTCTCAAACCCTGAGGTTCTGGAGTTGTGCAAGACACGTCTTCGTAAAGTCATGCGCGAGAATCCTGGCTACCGTATCTACAGCCTTTCACAGAACGACAACTATCTCTTCTGCCAATGCCCCAAGTGTGCAGCCATCGAGGAGCAATACGGCGGTCACTCAGGACTCATCGTGTGGTTCGTCAACCAGGTGGCCGACGCTCTGCGTGAGGAGTTCCCTGACAAGTATGTGGGCACCTTCGCTTACCAATATTCCCGCAAACCGCCTGTAGGTATCGTACCGCACGAGAACGTGGTCATTCGCTTGTGCAGCATCGAGTGCTGCTTTGCCCATCCCCTCACAGCAGGCTGTCCTCAGAACGAGGAGTTCATGAGCGACCTGCGTGGCTGGGCAGCCATTGCGCCGCACCTTTTCATATGGGACTACATCGTGGATTATGCTCAATACGTGGCACCATGGCCCAACTTCCAAGTGTTGGCACCCAACATTCGAGCCTTTCGCGACAACAAAGCCATCGGCATTTTCGAGGAGGCTCAGTATCAGTCGCGCGGAGCAGAGTTTGAAGAAATGAAATCATGGACGGTAAATCAGCTGCTTTGGAATCCTGAACAAGATACCGACTCTCTGGTCGCCATCTTCATTGACGGCTATTATGGCAAGGCTGCACCACGTATTATGGACTATTACCGTCTCTGCCAGTCGTTGGTGAAACCCGATGTACACTTTGGCATCTATATCCGCGAGAACCATGAAATCTATAACGAGGACTTCCTCCGCCAGGCATTCACTCTCCTCGATGAAGCGAAACAGTTAGCTGACAGCAAAGTGATCAGCGAGCGTGTGGAACGCGTCCGAATGCAACCCCTCTTCCTCCATTGTATGCGCCACAAGGATCAGTCGCGTCAGGACGGCACGTGGGACGAGCTGGTTAGTCTGATGCGCAAGTACAATGCCCGTCCTCGAGAGGGCCAAAGCTTAGAGGATTTCCTCAAATAAAGTCTATCTCTATTTCTGCAACAACAGCCCAAGGATGCTATCGGCTTGTTGATACTGTGGGCCGACTCATGCCTGGTTATAATTGTCTGCAAAATTGATAATTAACAAAACCTACGGCTGATGAGGTGGAACAGGCGTGACCGTATATCCTTCCCTTCGAAGCATATTTATCAATCCCTCCTCGCCCAGCAAGTGCCTGCATCCCACGGCTACAAGGCATGTTTGAGTCAAAATGTTCTCCTTGATGACGGGAATCCAGGCCTCGTTGCGCTCACGCAGCAGGTGCTCTTTCGTGTACTCCCCAGACTTCTCCATCGCTTTCTTCGCTTCCTCGCCTTTGCTGCCTAATGTTTCCAACAACTCATCTCTCTTCTGGTCGCCTTCTGCATAATAGCGTTGAAGCTTGCAGGTGTCGTTCTCCAGATAGACCTCATGCAACTTAGGAATCTGGAAGATGCTGTCATTGTCGAACGTATGAACTAATGAATAGATTATCTTTGCCTGTTCCTTCATGGAGAGGGTATCAATAGATTCCGTGTCGGTGTACATTGGCATTATCTTTCCCATGCCAAATGCATGCGTTTCCAACCCACCAATTTCCTTCCCTCGCTTTGTGGCTTCCTCTCTCAGGGCGGTGTCCACGAACCTGCACATCCTTGCCTTCGTGAAAGCGTAGAGGCCCAATCGGATGCACCAGTAGCCGGGCGTCTTCTTCCAGTATTCCACGTCCTTCATCTTATAAGACATGAACTTGTTGACCTCGTTGAAGTGGGCCACGCTATCGAAGAGAGGCTTGTAGAACACACCTTCAGGCATCATGTATTCAGGACCAGGATTATAGATCTTTCCCATCAGCTGCTTCATCTGCTCTTTTTCTTCGTCGCCCAAACTCTTGGAAACGTCGGTTTCAAAGAAGACGGCCTTGGCCTCGTCCAGGGCTTCAGACAGCCCATAGATGCTGCCGTAAATCTCCTCGTCCGTAAAACTGATGCCGTCGCCGTGGCACGTGCCGAAGAGGTAGGACTTCTGCGCCAATCCGTTGCCGCTGATTTCCCACAACCAGCCTGCGTTATTCTCTTCCACATCAGACACTTCGCCCTTACTCTGGACCGATATGGTTAGAGCGGCGAGAAAGAGAGTAATAAGGGTTTGTTTCATGTTCAAGAGGACTTGTAAAATCAGTCAAGAACTACAGATTCAAGTTCATCGATGTCAAACGACTCGTCATCCTGAAGGTCGACACAGGCGGCAAAGGTCGGCATATCGTCGTACGTGAGTACAAGGCCTGTAGTGAATTTCACTCCTGGCACCACACGAACATAAGGGTCATCGCCGCTCAGTTCATAGGAAATCTGCTCTCCTATCCAGATGGGTTGCTCTTCATCGAATCCGCCCATATCTGTCGTGTGATTGGTAGAAACACATAACTCTCGTTCGCCTTCATAGAACGTGATACGCTCGCCATCGATACTGTATCCCAGTCGCTTGCAGATAGTTTGCTGCATATCATAGGGGTCGATGGAGGACACGATGTGAGCCATATTGTCCTCGCTGAAGCGAAGCATATAAAGTTTCTCTACCAGAACGCCCGTTCCCTCCATCACGCCACAAGTGAGCCAAAGAACACCCTTCTGGGCATCGTAACGTGCCTGGGGATTCTTTCCGTGATAGATGTCAGGCAACTTGGTCGATTCCTTGTCCTTTACGACGATAATCCCATACCCCTCTGAAGAGATGCCTGGGTTGCAATTCACCAAGCTCCACACGCTGACATGATTTTCCTTATCATCCAAAATGTTCTCGTAGCGATCCATGAAAGCATAATTCATCGCTTCGTGCACGATAAGGGGCGCACTATCCGTAGGGAAAGCTTCCTCCAAGGTTCCTGACACAGGGAGGATCGCAACACGTTCTTCCTTGCATCCTGACAGGTTAAAACTGGTGCCACAAAGCGTCATGATGGCGGCAACCATCCAAAGTTTCGTCTGTTTCATTTCATTCTTTCTTTTCCAAGTTTGCATAAGCCTCGCCCATCAGCAAATGATTTTCCGTATGGAGCAACTCCACTTCAATGCCACGCTGAAAGATCAGCACGACATCAGAACCGCCAAAGAGGAAATAACCCATCTCGTCGCCACGATGAAGGGTTTGGCCCACGTGGAGCGAAGGAACCCAGTTGCATGAACAAATCTGCGACATGCCGACAGGCAACATGGCCACAAGGCCGAATTTCTCGTTCTCGATGATGGCACAAGAGCGAGTCTCCACCATCTGGAATCCCAAGTTGTTGACATAATAGTAGAGCTTCTGCTCATCGTCCCAAAGTGTGTATCCTCCTCCAGCCGCCACGCCTGGGATTTTGCGCAGCTCAAGCAACGTGCCGTCCACAGGTGCATGATAGTGGTGGTAGTCGTTCACGTCGAGGAACGTATGGGTCAACGTTCCGCCAGCAAAAGCATCCTTGTACTTCGAGTCTTCTCCTATAAGCTGGCTTATGTCAGAAAGTTTTGCTGTCTTGATCTGCAGGTCAGCAGGGTACTCCAACTGGTTGTCGTCGTTGATGGAATAAGTGGTTTTGGGCCACGAATCAACAGGTGCCACCACATCTGCCTCAGCTATCGGCCTCATATCAGGAGAAGCGAGGTCGCGGGCAAAGAACTCGTTGTAGGTGTGCCATTGATTCCCCTTTCCGTACCAGCCATACGTGAGCCCCCAGTCAGGATCGTCTGCCACCATCCTGTAATAGGCTTCGCACCAGCTATCTTCTGTCGAGAGCCATTCCCCCCACGATTGTGCGTAGGTGGTGAGCCACGAGGAGAAAGGTTCCACAAACTCTACGGTAGGATAATAGAAACCACGTCCCTCCAACTCTTCCAACGGCTGATCGACGACGAACCAGAAGTAGCCTATTCCTTGATCTGTACGTCCATACAGCGATTTCCCATAGTCGTTGGGGGCAGGATGAATCATCACGTCCCAAGGCAGCTGGCGAATGTTCCAATCGACGAAATCATAGAACTCTGTAAGCGTTTGGGCAGGATTGTAGCGTCTGTCAGGATTTATCTCAGCAGCCTGACGGATGGCGTGCTCCAGCAATCCCTTCACTTCAGCGTTCTTGTCGCATATATCCATAAGGGCCCACACGGCCTCAGTATGCTCCTCTTGTGGTTGTGGATCAGGCAGATCGTAATCAGTACAGGCGGCGAGATAGCCACATAGGGTGAGGATAAGGAGTTTCCTAAGTTTATGTTGCTTCATTTCAATTCATTAATTGTTTGACAGGGAACGTAAAATAGGTATCTGGGAAAGGTTCGTTCTTCAGGGTGAAGTGCCACCATTCAGACTCGATGGCCCTGAATCCGTGACGGAGCATAGCCTGGCGAAGCATCATGCGATGCTGGAATTGTTCAGGAGTGAGGGAGCGTCCAACGGGACTTTCGTGGTTGTCACCCGTGTATTCCCCTGTCTCAGGATTTCCGCAGAAGTCAGGATGACTCTCAGGGCCGAACCAGTCGAAAGTTCCTCCCATATCGAGTTCCTTTTCTGTATTCATGTCGAAAAGCGTCAGGTCAACGGTTGAGCCACGAGTGTGGCCGCTTCGTTCCATAATATATTCCTGAGCGAAAAGGACGGACTTGTCCAGGTCAGGATAGAAGAAAGCTTTCATGAGCGTGTCTGGCACATCCTTTGACCAACGCACAAAGTGATCCACACCTTTCTGGGGACGGTAGGCATCGTAGATTTTCAGCCGATACCCCTGCTTCATCACGTCGTCACTTACGGCACGAAGACTGTCGGCTGCCTCACGAGTGAGCAGGGCCGTAGGCTCCAGATAGCCGTCGATACGCTGTCCCACGAAGTTGTACGTGCTGAAGTAACGGATTTCCAGAATGGCATCAGGTACAGCATCCGTCAATGTCACGAACTGGCTCGTGTCCTCCGTTGGGCTGACTGGCAAAGTCCTGACCTTATTGAAACTGTATCTCATCAGGATGACGCAAAGGATCGGAAGGATGAGAATAATCAACAGGTGCAATAATCTGGTACGTCTCATAGTCTCTTTCTTTCGCTTTTTCTACGATTCTTGTTACTGAATAATCTTTACTTTTCCTGGATGTTCCATTCTGCCGTGATGCTGTAGGGCACGCCATTCAACACATCCAGGCGACCGCTGTATTGAGTGCCGTAGGAAGTCTGCACGGATTGAACCGTCGTGTTGCAGAAGACGGAGACATAGAAGCGTCCTGCTTTGGGGTGAGGAATGATGAGAGTCTTGTCGCAGCCTGATCCCACATGCTTGTAGGTGGCACTCTCCAAGTAAGCAAACTCGCGTGGCTGAGCCAGCAGGAAAAGGTCGAAGTTCACGGTCCCTGGCTTGGGCCTCAGGGCAATTCGTAAAGTGTCTGCTCCCTTGGGAACATCTACCGCAAAGTGATGATACTGGAGGTCTCCAATGGCTGTGAAGTCAGGATCGGCATCGTGAGTCGTCTTGTACATCTCCCGCTTCTGCCCCTTGACGAGTTCTCCCTTCAGGCGTGGAGCTACTGTACCATCCAAAGCGTACTTCACCATAGCCAGCATCAGGTCCAGCTTCTCGCCGCTTCCCACGAATTCAGGATGCGAGCCGCAAAGGATGACACGTCCCGTATGATTGTCTGCCTTGTAGGCCCAGATGGCTGGCAAGTCCTGAATGTCGCGCTTGAGCTTAAGGTCACGCCCCTTCACTTCGTAGCGGGCAAGGATCTCTGTCCCCTCAGGCCACAAGGTATCCGTTATCGCATAGCCGCCTCCGTTGTGATAGACGCTGTCCACATGATGGTCACCTCCAAAGTCATAATATCGCAGCAAGGGCGACTTGTCCTCGATGGTCATGTTGGTTTGCGAGGTTTCAAGACCTGTGCTTTTCGTCAAGCCTGGCCAGATACCCAGATAGTCATCGAGGTACTTCAAAGCGGAATCTCCCCTGACAGCTCGGCTTCCCAAGAACATGCCTGCGCAGTCGCCCACGTAACTGCCTCCGTTTCGCACATACTCGCGAATGCGGTTGCGCCCATCCTCTCCTAACGAACGCCCGTGTCTGGCTGCTGCTCCGCCGTTCATGAAAATCATGCGGAAACGAGGCTGCCCGTCAGGGAACAGCAAAGCTCCGTTCTCGTCTAAAGGATTGCCCACGATGAATTGTCGCTGCATGAGGGTATCGATGGCGCTGTAGGTCGTCGTGTCGCGTCCCTTCTGAGCCGTGCAAAGGAAGGATTCCCACTCGAGCCGCATGTAACGGGCGGAAGGAAGGTAGTCGCGTGAGGAGACGTTGATGCCTCCGTCCACAAAAAGATCCTTGTAGAAGCCTTTCGTGTTGTCGGAAGTCGATTCTGGGGAACGCACATCCTTCTCAGCCTTTGCTGTACCATGTGCTGGCAGGCCAGTCGCCATGCAGGCAAGAGCGACCAGGATGCAGATAAACGTTTTTTTCATTCTTCTTACCATAATTAGAAAATAACTCTCATTTTTCTTGCTGCAAAGATACGAATTTATCTCGAAAAATAGAGAAAAGCTTCCCAACAAAATGAACGGGATGCATAACTTTTTTCCTCTCGCAAAAAAGACAACACGTTGAAACCGCAAAGACAACACGTTCTTCTTGCAAAGACAACACGTTCTTCCTGCAAAGTCAAC
>CAMKMK010000103.1 GCA_946413885.1 uncultured Prevotellaceae bacterium | reverse complement strand
TTGGTACGACAATGAGAACTCTTACACTTCTCAGATGGTTCGCACCATTAAGTACTTGGCTGAGCTCTAATTGATTTAGATAAAAAGCAAAACCAAATACCAGCCGTCTGAGGGCCATTGTCCTCAGGCGGCTTTTCATTATGTAGAAAACGTATGTACGATCTCATCACGATCCTTGGCCCTACAGCTTCAGGCAAAACGACGTTGGCTGCCCATTTGGCAGCTCGAATGGGAAATGCTGAGATAATCAGTGCCGATAGTCGTCAAATCTATCGTGGCATGGATATAGGGACAGGAAAAGATGTGGAGGATTATACGGTGGACGGACAGGATATTCCATATCACCTGATAGACATCGCAGATGCTGGTGAGAAGTACAACGTTTTCCAATATCAACAAAAATTCTGGGAGGTATATCACGACATCTTACATCGAGGACAAAAGGTCATCTTGTGTGGGGGAACTGGTCTCTACATTGAATCTGTGCTGAGAAGTTACAAGATGGTTCCTGTACCAGAGAATCCAGCTTTGCGAGAGCAGTTGAGTCATTATTCCTTGGAGGAACTGACAGAAATCCTGAAACGGTATAAGACGTTGCACAACACGACGGACGTGGATACTCCCAAACGGGCGATACGTGCAATAGAGATACAAGAATACTATCAACAGAATCACATCGAGGAAAGAGATTTCCCAAACGTGAGGAGTCTAACCATTGGAGTGGATATCAGGCGAGAATTGCGTCGAAAGAAAATAACGGATAGACTATACAAACGCTTGGAGGAAGGAATGGTGGATGAGGTGAGGAGTTTGTTGGAACGAGTGTCACCAGAAGACTTGCTATATTATGGACTCGAATACAAATACCTGACTCTTTATTGTACAGGAAAGATGTCGTACGATGAGATGGTTCGTCAGCTGGAAATTGCCATCCATCAGTTTGCGAAGCGTCAGATGACTTGGTTTCGTGGAATGGAACGAAGAGGAGTAACCATTCACTGGATAAATGCAGAGGACTCGATGGAGAGTAAGGTGGAACAGATATTAGAGCTTTATGGCCCTGTGAGATAGCTTAAGTGATGAGCTGTCAAATCTGACAGAATAAAGGCGAGAGGAATAGACTAGAATCTTTACCCAAATCTGGAGATTTTTTCCAGTTCTGGCTCATTCATGATTTTAATTTTACGGCCATCAATAGCAATTAGCTTCTCTTGAGCAAAGGTGCTCAGGGTACGAATGGCGTTACTGGTGGTCATGTTGCTTAAGTTTGCCATATCCTCGCGACTCAGATAGATGCTGAGAGTGCATCCGTCTTCTTCAACTCCATAACTTTCTTTGAGGAAAAGAATGCTTTCTGCCAGTCTGCCACGAATGTGTTTTTGCGTCAGATTGACGGTGCGTTCATCGCTGGTGCCAAGTGCTGTAGCCAGTTTTTGGATGAAGAACCATCCTAAACGCGTGTTCTCCATAATCATTTTGCGGACCAGTTTAAGGGGAATCTTGGCAATGAGAGATGGCTCGAAAGCAGCAGCTGAGGTAATGAATACCTCCCCAGAGAAAGAGGCACGGTAGCCGAAATACTCTACTGCATTAACGACTCGCATGATTTGACTGCGTCCACCCACTCCATCCATGTAAATCTTCACCTTGCCAGAGATAAGGCATAACAAATCCCCAGGGGTCTCACCCTGACGATATATAAGCTCATTCTTTTTGTAACTATGAATGGTGAGATTCTCGAACACCATTTCCTGCTGCTCAGGGGTTAGGGCAGAGAAAAGTTCATGTAGTTTGAATTGAACTTCAGTTTTACTGATTTCGTGTTTGGCCATTCCTGAAAACTACTAACAAAAACATGTTGTACGGCACAAATTTATACATTTATTCACAAAATACCAACTTCTTATCATGTATTTTCATTTATGTAGATGTCAATTTTGTGGCAAAATGGGAAAAAACTCCTCAAAAGTTTCTTTTCTTCAATAATTTTGCGTAATTTTGAGAACTTTAGCGTGTTTATTACCAAGAAAAAGAATTTTATTATGAATTAATACGTCTGCCATGAGTTACCTAAAATTTGATAAGACTCTTATGACAAATCTCGAAGTCTCGCTTCAAAAGGAGATTTTGAGATCGAATCGTTCAGGAGCGTACTCATGTACCACCTTGGTGGATTGTAATACAAGAAAGTATCATGGTCTGTTGGTTGTCCCTGTGCCAAACTTGGACGATGAAAACCATGTTCTCCTCTCTTCGCTTGATGCAACTGTCGTGCAGCATGGCGCAGAGTTCAACTTGGGTTTACATAAATATCAAGGAAACAATTTCAGCCCTCGAGGTCACAAGTACATCCGTGAATTTGATTCTCTTCAGGTGCCCACCACAACCTATCGTGTAGGTGGAGTGATTCTGAAGCGAGAGATGATGTTTCAGCATTTCGAGAACAGAATCATCATCCGCTACACTTTAGTGGATGCCCATAGTGAGACAACTCTGCGCCTGCAACCCTTTTTGGCCTTCAGGAGTGTCCGTGAGTTCACGCATGAAAACAGTCGAGCCAGTCGCGAGTATCAGGTAGTACAGAATGGTATAAAAACCTGTATGTATCCTGGATACCCAGATCTATACATGCAAATCAACAAGGAAAATCAGTTTGTGTACCGTCCTGATTGGTATCGTGGATTGGAATATCCCAAGGAACAAGAACGTGGTTATTCGAGCAATGAGGATTTGTATGTGCCTGGATATTTCGAGTTCAATATAACGAAAGGGGAGAGCGTGGTTTTCAGCGCAGGTTTGTCTGAGATTGACACGACGACCCTTGCAGAATTGGCTGACTTCGAATTGAACATACGAACTCCACGCGACAATTTCTATAACACGTTGGTCAATAGTGCTCATCAATTCCTGGTTCACAGGGATCATGAGGATTATCTCTTGGCAGGTTATCCGTGGTTTAAATGCCGCGCACGTGATATGTTTATTTCCTTGCCAGGCCTTACGTTGACCAATCATGAAAGCCAAAAGTTTGAGTCCGTGATGGTTACTGCTGAGAAGGCTGTGCGGGAGTTTATGGCAGGTGAACCATTGAGTGTTAGCGTGACAGAGATAGAACATCCTGATGTGCTGCTATGGGCCGTATGGTGTATCCAACAGTATGGCGATTTAGTGTCGATGGATAAGTGCATTGAAAAGTACGGACAATTGTTGCGCGACATCATGGAATGGTTACGTGCAGGTAATCATCCCAATTTAGAAATTAAGGATAATGGATTGGTTTATAGTGAAGGAAGAGACAAGGCTGTCACATGGATGAACAGTACAGTAAATGGACGTCCAATCGTTCCTCGTACAGGTTATATAGTTGAGTTCAATTGTCTGTGGTACAATGCCTTGATGTTTAGTGCAGAAGTTTGCCGTACCATGAAGGATCTCCCTCTGGCAGAGGAGTTGGAGACTCAAGCTAAGAAGTGTGCCGACAACTTTGTTCCGATGTTTTACAACGAGTATGGCTATTTGTGTGACTATTGCGTGGATGGTTATCGTGACTATAACGTGCGTCCCAACATGATTTTTGCTGTAGCCTTAGATTACTCTCCTTTAGACCAGAAACAAAAGAAAAGTGTATTGGACTACTGTACGAAAGAACTCTCTACACCTAAGGGACTTCGTTCCCTTTCACCCAAGAGTCATGGATATAATCCTATGTACGTGGGACCCCAGGTACAGCGTGACTATGCGTATCATCAGGGAACAGCATGGCCTTGGTTGGCAGGATTCTATATGGAGGCATGTTTGAAGATATTCAAGATGAGTCGTTACAGTTACGTGGATCGATTGCTTGTAGGTTACGAAGAAGAGTTGTTCTACCACTGCATTGGTACTATTCCTGAACTTTTTGATGGCAATCCACCTTTCCATGGGCGTGGAGCCATTAGTTTTGCCATGAATGTGGCAGGTATCATGCGAGTAGTGAAATTATTGGATAAGTACAACACTTATTGATACATGGAGGTAAAGATATGAAAGTACTTATGTTTGGATGGGAGTTTCCTCCCAAAATATATGGAGGTTTGGCCGTTGCCTCCTATGGCATAACAAAGGGATTGAGTCTCCAAGGAGATGTTGATACAACTTTCTGTATGCCTCGTCCTATTGGAGAAGAAGAACATTTTTTGAAGATTATCAACATGAGCCAGGTGCCTGTGGTATGGCGCGATGTGCAGTATGATAACATTCGAAATCGTTTTGTAGGTCACACGGCAGAGGATTATTATCGTTTCCGTGATCATCTATATGCTGATTTTAATTACATGCAAGGCTTGGATGATATGGGATGCATAGGTTTTGCTGGTGGGTATCCGTCTAATCTGCATGATGAGATTAACAATTTCAGCATCATTGCTGGAGTTCTGGCTCGCAGCGAACATTTTGATTTGATACACGCACATGACTGGTTGACTTATCCTGCTGGTGTACATGCTAAAATGGTTAGTGGGAAGCCGCTCTGCATTCATGTCCATGCTACAGATTTCGACCGTTCTCGAGGCAAGGTGAATCCCACCGTTTACAGTATAGAGAAGAATGGTATGGACCATGCGGATTGCATCATGTGTGTGAGCGAATTGACTCGTCAGACGGTAATTAATCAGTATCATCAGGATCCTCGTAAGTGTGTGGCTATGCACAATGCAGTTTATCCTCTATCAGAGGAAATACAGGCCATCCAGCCTCACAAGAACTCTGATGAGAAGATCGTGACCTATTTGGGTCGTATCACGATGCAGAAAGGTCCTGAGTATTTTTTGGAGGCTGCCAAGCGTGTTTTGGATAGAAGTCATAATATTCGTTTCTGTTTCGCTGGCAGTGGAGACATGATGGACGCCATGATTGATTTGGCAGCGGCTTATGGAATAGCCGATCGTTGTCACTTCCCTGGATTCCAGCGAGGTAAACAGGTCTATGAGTGCTACAAGAACAGCGATGTCTTCGTGATGCCTTCTGTGAGTGAACCTTTTGGTATTGCACCTTTGGAGGCTATGCAATGCGGTTGTCCCAGCATCATCAGTAAGCAGAGCGGATGTGGTGAGATATTGGATAAAGTAATCAAAGTGGATTACTGGGATATCGATGCTATGGCAGATGCTATATATTGTATTTGTACCAACGATGCCTTCCATAAGTATCTGAGCGAGGAAGGTAAAGCCGAGGTAGACCGCATTACTTGGGAGAAAGTGGGATTGAGGATTCGTAATTGCTACGATCAACTGACCTCACGTGGATGGTTTGATAATAGTGAATATTTGTACGCTGTAAAGAACATTTAGTAAGAAACATACAAAGGAATTATATATTATGAAAACAATCTGTTTATATTTTGAGATACATCAGCCTAATCATTTGAAGCGCTATCGTTTCTTTGACATTGGTTCAGATCATTATTACTATGATGACTACGAGAATGAGCGTGCCACAGCTGATGTTGCTCAGCGTAGTTACATTCCTGCCCTGACCACCATGCAGGACATGATTAACACTTATGGTAAGGACTTTAAGGTTGCCTTCTCCATTAGTGGTGTTGCTTTAGAGTCGTTGGAGCAGTATGCACCTGAAGTGGTGGAGCTTTTGCAGGATCTTTCCAAGACAGGGTGTGTGGAGTTCTTGGCAGAACCTTATAGCCACGGTTTGTCTTCCTTGATCAATAATGGGAACTTTATAGCGGAAACCAAACGTCAGTCACGCAAGATGAAGGAACTGTTTGGTCATACGCCCAAAGTGTTCCGCAACAGTTCACTCATATATAATGATGAGATAGGCGCTACGGTGGCCCAGATGGGTTTCAAGGGAGTGATGGTGGAAGGTGCTAAACATATCTTGGGTTGGAAATCTCCTCATTATATATATAGCTGCGCAAATGACAATCGCTTGAGTCTTTTGCTTCGTGACTATAAGTTGAGCGATGATATTGGACTGCGTTTCAACAATAGCTCGTGGAGTGAGTACCCATTGATGGCTGATAAGTATATGGGATGGATAGCCAGTTTGCCTGAAGGAGAAAATGTGATCAACATCATGATGGAACTTTCCGCATTGGGTATCTATCAACCCTTGGAGAGCAATATTCTGGAGTTCCTGCGCTCTCTGCCTTTTATGGCTAAGAAGATGAATGTTCAGTTCCAGACGCCCAGTGAGGTGATTGCCAAGAATAAACCTGTAGGTCCCATCGATGTCATATATCCCGTTACTTGGAACGACGAGGAGCGTGACACAAGTAGTCTGCTCGGAAACGGTTTGCAGAAAGAGACCTTCAACAAGCTCTATGACGAGAATATCGTAGGTCGTATCTTGGCATGCCGCGATCGTAGAATTCAGCAAGATTGGGATAGACTGCAAGCCAGTGATAATCTTCGTTTCATGTCAACTAAAAATACTGGTATCCCCACCTATCGTGGCATTTATGATAGTCCTTACGATGCGTTTACCAATTTCATGAACATCTTGGGTGATTTCCAGAAACGAGTGAAGAGCCTTTATCCTGATGATGTGGAGAACGATGAGCTCAATAGTTTGTATACTCAGATTGCTAATTTGGAGAATGCTGTCAACGTGAAGGATAAGGAAATCAGTCGCTTGCATGCTCGTTTGAAGCAATTTGAGGGTGGTGAGGAACCTGCTATAGTGGAAGAAAAGCCTAAAGAAGTTGTTCCTGTCAAGAAACCAACAGCTTCTAAAAAAGCTGCTAAAACCACAGCCTCAAAACCTGTTGCCAAGAAGGCTCCTTCAAAAAAGGAATCGAAGAAGAAATAATAATCTGAAACATCTATACGAAAAGTCCCAGAACAAACTCTAATGCTCTGGGGCTTTTTGTATGTGTACTTTCTTTCTTAATTATTGGAAGCGGCTGTAAATTACTTGCATATCGATTGGCGTATGACTTCCTCCTACCAAACGGATGCTGTTCATGTTCATGTCGTGGGTTACGCTAACCTCATAGCCAGATGTGTTTGTGCTGGTTTTCACAGGAATAATCACCACCTTGTTCCAGTCAGGATGTTTTGCCTCCCATTGTGCTTCAGTAAGATTCTCTTGTTGCATGCCGTAAATCTTTTCATGCTGGCAATAAGAGATTAGTCGGCTTAAGTTCTCGAAAGTGTACGTGTTGTAGGTGGAATTGTAACTCGTTGTATAAGAGGTCTGGGAGTCTGAAACCTCATGATTCTCAAAGAACGAATACATGTTTTGTTTCCTCACTAACAGCAAAGATGAAGGGATTCCCAGTTGATAATTCACTTCTGCACGATTGTATCGAGTAAGGGTCAATTGGGCTTTGTTCACGCTGTCAGTGGAATGTGTCGCATAGATTTCACGAATGGGTAGAGTAATCTCTGTGCATATACCTGCTGGTGTCTTCAGATAAGTGCAACTCTCATCGTTTACCAGTTCGCTTACGTCTTGGCTCTCAAACTGAGTGCTTTGGATAACTTCAGGTGTGGCGGCAAATCGAGCCCAACCTGCATATACGCTATCCGCTTTTTCTGCATCGAAATACTTGAAATGGATATTCATGGTGCCTACTGTGACAGCCACCATTGTACCATTACCACTCTTCAGACGGAAATATAAGCCTGGGCAAACATGACGAATGAAGGAGTATGAATCAACGAAGTATTCTGGATGATCATAATAGGTGTTCATGATGTGAGTCCCATACTCTTCAGGTAATCTGATGTAGATGTTGGGGGTGTGCTTACTGCTTAAGCGCTCTCCGTCACTCAGAGTATAGTCCTCTGGGGTAAACATCTTAGTGGCAATAGGCTTTGCTCCTGAGGGAAGGAACTGCTCCAGATCGATGTTTGAGTAATAGGTGGAATCTTCGCTCATGATATTGTTGGGATCCAATTCGAAGATTTCCATTTTCATCGGATTATTGCCGTCGCCGTAGTAATCATCAAAATACAGCCGTACATCAATGGAATCACATCCTATGGGTTCTTTGGAATGGTCAGGCTGGACCTCAAGCAAAGTGTCGATGGGAAAGAGTTGTTGCCGTTTGGGGAAAGAGAAATTCTCGAAAATGTGGAATTGGGCAGCAAAACTGGCCGTGATACGCGTGTTGGTCTCAGGGTCAAGAATACTGCCGATGTAACTGTTTGT
>CAMKMK010000102.1 GCA_946413885.1 uncultured Prevotellaceae bacterium | reverse complement strand
CGATGCTCGTCGGTAGGCGAGACGCGATAGAGCCAAGCCAAGGGTAACACCATGCGCCCGCGTTCCTGCTGGATGCCGTTGGTCCATCGCCAGCCGTCAGGATAAACCTTCATGGTCTGGGAGATGCCTTTCTCGCTCAGGTCGAGGTATTTCTTCTCGTTCGTCTTGGAATACAGCCACAGATAGACGGCCCACATCCAGCTCTCGTAATGAGGATGGGGGTTCACGAGATGACGTTGACGGTAGAAGTCGCGCCCGTTCTTCTCCACGTCCCTGTGTTCGAGTCTTGCCCCGCGAAATCCGTCCAGTCCGGTCGTCTCGAAATTGGCATCGATGGCAGCACGCAACTGGTCGTCCCAACAATGTTCCTTCAACAGGTGGGCAGCCAGGAGGGAGCCAAGAAGGTAGCGGGCATTGTCGTCGCCATAATAGACACCTCGCTGGTAGTCGGTCGAGAAGCCCCAGGAAACGAGGCCAAAGGTAGGATTTGAGGGGTCGCTTCGTGGTCCTGCCGTGCTTTCCTTCAGGGAATGGTCGATGAGGTTGCGAGCCACCTGGTCATACTTTTCCTGTCCCAGCAACTTTGCTGCCAAGGTGAGTGCCATTGCTGCCTCGCCATGAACGTCAGTCCTCAAGGAATAGCGGTAGGTCTGATGCCCGTCGGCATCGATGGCTGAGCAATGTCCCTCGAGGATGCCCAGGCTGCCATCACCGTTAAGGGAATTCATGGGCAGTTCAGGGCCCACAGGAGGCTCAATGCCTTGGTATTTTTCAAGATAATCGGGCTTCCATGAGGAGTGAACCAGGAAATGTCCGCCCCAGAACCACTCGACACCTTTCCTGACTGCATGCGTCTTGGCCGTATCAGGCAGCTGTTCCGTCTGTCCGTAGGCAGGCCATACAAGTGCTGGCCAAGAATTGAAATGCACCTGTTTCCCTGTCAGGTCGCTGAGTATTGACTCCCAGAACGCCTGCCAACGATTTTCAGGCATGAGGCGGAGTCGAGAGAAATCGCTCAGGTAGGAGGTAGAGATGCAGAGGTTCTTGCGCGGATGATCCACGAGAGGGTAGGTCTGCGTACCACTCAGTCCGAAGACAGCATCATCGAACCCTGCCACACGCGCCAGTACAAGGGAAGGACGAACGGGGGGAACCTCGAGGAATCGTGCCCTGTTGACTGACAGGAGGTCCATGGGCTTCAGCTTACCCGTTTCCTCCGTCACAACCACTCGTTCCCATCCCACCTCGTGGATGTTAGGTTCCTGGCCAGGCAGCAACGTGAAGTCGGAAAAGACGCGCAGTTTCTTCCGCTCCATAAGGGCAAGTTCTTCCTCTGAAAGGTGGCCCACCTGCCTCGAGCCGTCGCCCAAAAACAGGACTGGGGCGCCCTCTGGTGCAAGAAACAGGGCTGTCAGGTTGTTTCCACCACGAACGAGAACATATCCTTCCCGTTCCAACAGGGAAGCAAGGTCGTTGTCTCGCGATGCCACACACCATATTGTATCGCCTTTGGCTTTTACCTGTGAATTACTTGCCTTCCGTGTCTGAATCTGTGCCTGGACGGCTATGGCAAGAGTAGCTGCCACGCATAGGATAATCGCTCTTTTCATCTTTTTTGTATTAGAACTGAGAACAAAGATAGCACATTTTCCCTGAACTTTAATAAAATAAGGTGGATTCGATGGGTAAATTCGAAGAGATTGCCCTATTTATGCTGGTTATACGACATTTTAGGCAGGCATATAGGCTTCCTTTCGAATTTCGTGGTAAAATTTTAAGCAAAAAGTTTCATAATCTCAAGGAAAATTTGTTATTTTGTAGCAGATTATGGATAAAACGACAAAAAAACATATATAAAATGAAAAAGTATTCTGGAATAATCTTGGTTGTTTTAGGTGCATTATTGCTGGTTCTCAGCTACTTTGCAGACTTTGTAGATTACAATTGGTACAATGTGGGCGCTCTGCTGGTGATTATCATTGGCATCATTGTACATATCGTTGTAACAAAGAAATCCTAAGCCTTCCGGCTTACACGGAGAATCGTATTACACATAAGTCCCAGGCATCATGTTGGCGTCTGGGCTTGTTGTTTCAAGACATAAAGATAAGTCCCATGAAGAAAAAGAAGTATCTCTTGACCACAATCGTTATGTTGTGTGCTATCACTACGGCAAATGCCCAGTTCGTAGATGATGATTTCGATGACCTGCTGGATTTTGGAGTTGAGGAAGACATTCCTCTGCACGACGAGTATTTCAACCAGATTTACGTGCAATACTCCCCTACCCGCTACAATTTCGATGGCATTACGCCTAACCTGAATTTCAACGAGTTTGCCGTTGGATACAACCGTGCCATCCAGATCATCGACAACAAGCCCTTCTTCATAGAAGCAGGCGTGCAGATGAAATATTCCTTCAGCAACGGTGATGACGACCACCTGAATGCCAGCTACAAACTGCTTACCTTCAAGTTACCCATCAACGTAACTTACAAGCTATACATTCCTCATTCGGAAGTGGCCTTCGCGCCTTATGCAGGAGTTTATTTTCGAGCTGGCATGATGGGCAAGCAATCCCTCAATGACAACAAGACCAACCTCTACGACCACGATCTTGTCAACACGACAGGAGCTGAATGGGAACGCTGCCAATTAGGGTGGCAAACAGGTCTGCGGATATGGGTACAGCGGTTCTATGTCGGCTTCCAATATGGAAAGGATTTTCCTGACGAGAACAAGTTGCCCCAAATCTACCAATCCAGCGTCACTTTTGGAGTCACCTTCTAATCAGAAGTACAAAATACGGAAAGCCCCTCAGCGAAGAATCTTCAACTGGGGGGCTTTTCTGTAACGACATTATAATAATGTACGCACGAAGAGCGGCCTACTCCTCCATGCCCACAATATTGGGAGCAATCAAGCGATAACCCTTTCCGTGTACATTGTTGATCTCGATACTGCTGTCATTGCGCAGATGCTTACGTAACTTGGTGATATACACATCCATGCTACGTGCATTGAAGTAATTGTCGTCAATCCAAATGGTCTTCAACGCCAATTCACGCTCCAGCACTTCATTTGCATGAGCGCAGAGTAAGGTCAACAGCTCACTCTCCTTGGTGGTCAACTTGGTCTGCGTTTCACCATCACTCAATATCTGGCGCTGGATGTCGAAAACGAATTTACCCAACTGGTAACGGATGACGTTACGTTGATTCTTACCCTTCACACGACGCAGAATGGCTTCCATACGATAAACCAGCTCGTCCATACTGAAAGGTTTCGTCAGATAATCATCAGCTCCCAACTTGAATCCCTCCAGGATATCCTCCTTGAGGTTCTTTGCCGTCAAGAAGATGATAGGAATGTCAGGATTCTGCATACGCATCTCACGAGCCAATGTGAAGCCGTCCATCTTGGGCATCATCACATCCAACAAACACATATCGAACTTGCTACGCATGAATGCCTTGTAACCAGACTCACCATCCAAATACAACTCAGCATCATATCCTTTAGCCTGAAGATACTCTCTCAACAGCATGCCAAGACTCTCCTCGTCCTCGCATAACAAAATGTGCAATTTCTGTTCCATAATCTCTTTTAATCTTTTATGGTTGGTAATGTAATTAAAAATTTCGTTCCCTGACCCAATTCGCTTGTAGCACGAATAGTTCCATTATGTACTTCCACCATGCGTTTCACATAGGCAAGACCCAAGCCGAAGCCTTTCACATCGTGTTGATTGCCTGTATGCACGCGGTAGAACTTTTCAAATATACGTTTCAAGTCATCCTTGTGGATTCCAATTCCATTGTCCTGAATACTGATACACAAATGATTACCCTGATTCCATGTGGCTACCTCCAAATGTAAATCGACATCATCGCGCTTGTACTTCACCGCATTATCCATCAGATTGAAGATGATGTTGGTGAAATGCATCTCATCAGCATTGATGAACGAATCTGTAGCATCCCGTTTGGAATCAATGGTACCCCCGTTTTGAGTAACCTTGAGACTAAAGGTCTGTACCACATTATCTATGATTTCGTTGGCATCCAGCGATGTCATCTTCAGGGCCGTATCATTGCGGTCGAAGAGGCTCATCTGCAATACTTTCTCTACCTGGAAACGCAATCGACGTGTCTCTGACACGATGACGCCACCAAGCCGATCATAGGTGGACTCGGATTTACTGATGCTCTTATCGGCCAACATCTGAGCCGCAATGGAGATGGTGGAGATGGGAGTCTTGAACTCATGTGTCATGTTGTGGATGAAGTCGTTCCTCATCTCTGACAATTTCTTTTGCCGTACCACCAAATAAACCGTTATGATGAAGGTAACAAACAGAATCAAGGTGAATATCATAGCGGGAATCACCATATTCACCACACCCATGATGTATTCGTCCATATCTGGGAAATGCACCTTCACAAACCCCATCTTACCCGTTGGATCATTACGGAAGAGAGGTTGGGAATAGTTGTATTCCTGTCCCTTCTCCTCATAGTCAGAACATTGGTACACCTGACGCCCATCACTTGTATATACCGTGAAATGGAAAGGAATGGAAACGCCATTGCGCTCCAAAGCGCGACGCATACAATTGTCCAGCATAGTGACATCCAAACGATCCTGGAAATTCAGGTCACTCGCGCTGTAGAGCACAGTAGTGATGACCTCATCCAGTATGCCACGCTCGTAAACGTAAGCCTGCTGAACATGCTGTTGGAAGCGAGCGGTAGCACCTGCCCAAGGGCTTTTTCTCATCATGCGCAGAGAATTGGGAAGTCCGTTGGGATGCTTGCCAATACGACGGAAGGGAGCACCTGTTGCTGTCAGAGCACTATCTACAACAGCATTCTCTATCTTGACAGAACCAGAATTGAAGATGTTTTCTTCCTTGCTCAGTTCTTCCTCATGCTCCTCTATCACATTCTGCAGATAGCGAAACGTCTCGTTCCGCTCCAGTTCACGAGATGCCTGATCCAAGCTACGGAAAACACTTTCATCGAATTGCTCCTTACGCATACGCACCATCGAACGTGCATAGCGCGCCTGAAAGTACAGGAGAACGATAAAACTGGTTCCCATGACCAAACTGATGATCCAAATCCATGAACGTTTCATGTAGGCAAAGTTAACGTGTTCGTTAATAGTTACAAAAAAATCGACACCAGAAGGTGCCGATTTTTAACAATTTTAGCAATTAAACTGGTAGATAGTTATTATTTTGTTAACTTTCTGTCAAAGTTGCCTGATATTCAGCTACCAGTTTCTGCTGTACCTCACCAGGAACCAATTCGTAAGAAGCGAAGGTCATTACGAAGCTGGCGCGACCACCCGTCAAACTGCTCAGAGCTGTACTGTAGTTTGCCATTTCCTTCAGAGGAACCTTAGCCGTCAACTTCTCGTAGCCACTCTCGCTGGTCATACCAACGATCATACCACGACGACCCTGCAAGTCACTCATCACGTCACCCATCTTCTCGCTTGGAACCAATACTTCCACGTCATAGATAGGCTCCAGGATCTTTGGACCTGCCTCCTTGAAGGCCTGAGCAAATGCCTGACGGCCTGCAAGCATAAATGACAATTCATTGCTGTCAACGGGGTGCATCTTACCATCATATACAATCACGCGTACGTCACGTGCGTAGCAACCAGTCAAAGGTCCTTGCTCCATACGCTGCATGACACCCTTCAGGATAGCAGGCATGAAACGGGCATCGATAGCACCACCAACCACACTATTGATGAATACCAACTTGCCACCCCATTCGAGATCGATCACCTCAGAGCTCTTGATGTTGATGCGGAACTCCTGACCGTTGAAACGATATACATCAGGATCAGGCATACCATCGTAATAAGGCTCTACGATCAGGTGAACTTCACCAAACTGGCCTGCACCACCTGACTGCTTCTTGTGGCGATAGTCAGCACGAGCGGATTTAGTAATGGTCTCACGATAAGGAACCTTTGGCTCATCGTAGATGATCTGGATCTTCTCGTTGTTCTCCATTCTCCACTTCAAGGTACGCAAGTGGAACTCACCCTGACCCTTCACCTGAATCTGGCGCAACTCCTTAGACTGCTCTACCTGCCAAGTGGGATCCTCCTCACGCATCTTCTGCAGAGCATTCATCATCTTCTCAGTCTCAGACTCGTTGGCTGCACGTATGCCGCGAATATACTTCGCGTTGGGATACTTGATGAAATCGAAACGATTGTCACAATCCTTACCATTCAAGGTGTTGCCTGTCTTCACATCCTTCAGCTTGACGGTACAACCTATATCACCAGCCACCAATGCCTCAACTCTATCGCGGTTGGCACCAGCGCAGACGAAAAGCTGGGCAATACGCTCCTTGCTGCCACGATCGGCATTCGTCAAATCGTCACCCTCGCGAACAGTACCGCTCATTACCTTGAAATACTGCACTTCGCCAATATGGGGCTCCATAGCAGTCTTGAAGAAGAACAGGCTGGTGGGACCATCAGGATTGGGAGCAACCTCCTCGCCACGTGAATTGGGAACGGAAGGCATATCGTCAACGAAGGGAACCACATTGCCCAAGAACTCCATCAGACGGCGTGTACCCATATCCTGAACTGCATCGACACAGCAAACGGGGAAGATGCTGCGGGTAGCCAAACCCTTGCGAACACCCTCGCGGATCTCATCTTCTGTCAGATCCTCAGTTTCGAAGAACTTCTCCATCAGGGCCTCATCGTTCTCAGCAGCAGCCTCTATCAAAGCCTTGTGCATATCCATTGCCTTATCCATCTGGTCAGCAGGAATATCCTCAATGGTAGCTTCGCCACCCTCAGGACCCCAACTATACTTCTTCATCACGAGAACATCAATCAAGGAATTAAAGTCAGGACCCGTCTTAACAGGATATTGAACTGGGATTACCTTGGGACCATACATAGAAGTCAACTGCTCCATAATGCGGTCGAAATCGCAGTTCTCATCGTCCAACTGGTTAACCACGAAGATGACAGGCTTGCCCAGCTTCTCAGCATAGCGGAAATGGTTCTGAGTACCAACCTCCACTCCATTGGCGCCCTTCAACAGCAGCAAAGCTGTATCCGTAACGTTCAACGCTGTCAAAGCAGCACCCACAAAGTCATCACTACCCGGGCAGTCGATCATGTTCAGCTTCTTGTTGTTCCACTCTACATGGAAAACCGTAGAGAAAACTGAGTAACCATACTCCTGCTCTACAGGGAAATAATCACTTACCGTATTGTGCTGGGAAACACGACCGCGACGTCTGATGATACCACCATCAAACAAAAGGGTCTCGGTCAAAGTGGTCTTACCTGCTCCATCATTACCCAAAATGGCAATGTTCTTAATCTCATTTGTCTTGTAAACTTTCATTTCGTATGTAATTATTGTTATCAAATTCGAAATTCAGGGGTTAAAATTAGCAAAAAACGCGGACATGACAAGCGAACGACAATATGTTTTATAACATATTTTTTGGCCCTCATTCTTTCTCAACCCGCAAAGAAGTTGAAGACAAAACTTCGTCTATCTTGCTGATTCACAACAAGTCCAGCAATCCATCCATACTTAGTCATCCTACAACTTGTCGACAGACTTTTGCTGACCATTAAATTGCGAGTCAGAACGTGGTTCTGCACGTCTGTTGTTCTATTCGACATTATGTACCTCATAATCGTGCAATCAAGAGCCACTTTTCAGGTCCAAAAACACAACACGTTGACTTTGCAATTTCAACACGTTGACTTTGCGATTTCAACACGTTGTCTTTGCGATTTCAACACGTTGTCTTTTCCAACTCAACACGTCGCAAGAATTCGCCCTTCTGGTGACGCTTTGGTTCATGATTCTTTTTTGCCATCAACTTTATCGTTTTTTCCATTCAGCACATCAGGTCACTCATCAAATCATCAGAAACGAAGATTCCACTTCGAGTGAGTCTCAAGAAATTGTCTCTCAACTCCATCTTCCCTGATTCCAAGTGTGGCTGAGCCATCTTTAAGCAATACGCTCGCCTTTCATCACTCAAATCTTCCAAAGGAACGCCCTCGCAGGTACGCAATCGTGTCATGATGAATTCATCATACAATTCATTGTCTGACAGGGTCTCTTCTTCGTGAGGCACATCCCCCTTGGCTTGCACATAAGCGTGGAGATCAGACGAATTCCAGCGTCGCAGACGTTTGCCGTCATAAGAATGTGCGCCAGGGCCCAACCCCAAATAGGGCAACTGATGCCAGTAACTGCTATTATGGCGCGAATGCATGTCAGGCAGGCAGAAATTGGATATTTCGTAATGGAGCATCCCAGCAGATG
>CAMKMK010000101.1 GCA_946413885.1 uncultured Prevotellaceae bacterium | reverse complement strand
GGACGCAGGCGCTTCCAATTTTTGATGGCTCCTTGAGCATAGGTCAAATCATCAGCACTCATATCGGTCAACTTGATATCAAATCCCATCTTACCCATCATGGCTACGTCAGTACGGAACTTCAAGCTAGTGGTACTGTTCCAAGTCGTGACATGAGCACAAGTAGCCTTGACGGGATAGAAGAAGCTGTAGCCATATTGGATGAATAGTCGTTCCAAAGGATCGGTATTATCGCTTGCCCAAAATTCAGTAAAGTAACTCAGTCCCTTGTAATCAATACGTCCGCTGCCCCCTGAGCACATCATCATGGGCAGATTGGGATACTTAGCCTTCACTCGTTCCAGCACACTATAAAGTCCACGTACATGATCCACATACAGATGCTGTTGTTTGTCTTTCAAGTAAGGAGAATAGATATTGGTGATAGGGCTGTTGCAATCCCACTTGAAATAAGCGATTCCTGGATAGTCAGTCATCAGACGATCCACGATACCAAACACGAAATCCTGAACCTTTGGATTCGAGAGATCCAGCACGAGTTGGTTGCGGAAATAGTATTCATCGCGGTTGGGAAGTGTGATGACCCAATCCTTGTGTTTCTCATATAATTCACTCTTGGGGTTCACCATCTCAGGTTCAATCCAGATGCCAAATTTGATGCCTCGTTTGGTGGCTTCATCCACCAGTTTTGTCACTTTGCCTGGCAACTTGTCTTTGGTCTCTTCCCAATCACCCAAGCCAGCATTGTCAGAACTGCGGGGATATTTGTTTCCAAACCATCCATCATCGAGCAAGAACATGTCCACACCCAGTTTCACAGCATCATCCATCAGGTTGCAGAGTTTCTCTTCGTTGAAATCAAAATAGGTGGCTTCCCAATTGTTCAGCAGGGTCATTCGGTCCTTATCACCGTCACGCAACTGATACTGGCGTGCCCAATCATGGAAACAGAGTGATGCGTGTTGAGTTCCATGCTGGCTCAGAGTGAAAAAGAATTCTGGAGTCACAAATGTCTCTCCAGCACCCAATTCATACTCTGAGAAATAAGGATTGATACCTGATATGACACGCAAGCGACCATCCTCGTCCACCTCAAAGGTGAAACGGAAATTGCCTGTCCATCCAAGTTGGCCTAACAAAACCTGACCTTCATCTTCAGCAGCTTCCTGACCTAATGAAAGAATAAACATAGGGGGGGTAAACAGATTCGCTCTACTCCCCAATTTGGTGTCGAGCACTTTCTTGCCAAAATTGAGAAGCGTGCTGCTCATTCTGGCTTCCTTGGCCCAATTTCCGCTGAATTCAGTCAGATAATACTTTCCTCCATTCAAATGAAGCAAACTGCTGGCATACTTGGCCAGTTTCACAGGTTTCTTCTCAGCATTGGTGATTTCAGTATATGTCTTGATGATGTTCACCTCAGGATAAGCCATGAAATGCATCACCACAGTAGTCTGATAAACAGGATCACGTAGAGTAATGATGGTTTCTGTAGCTCCATCTGTTGTCTTATTCGAGGAATGACTTACGTATTTCAGCAGCGTGGAGGCATTTCCGTCAACGTGTCGAACATCCAGCGCAGGCTCAAAATAATCCTCCATACCATGCGTGAGATATGCCTCCTTTCCATTGGGGAGATGCTGCAAGTCGCTCTCGAATTTGAGATGTTTACCCAAATAGGATTGATACAGACGGTCGTTATCGCCTACCTTAAATACAAGATCAGTCTCGTTGGTGCTTATGCGGATAATCTCAGCGGCATTCATGAATGATGCCATAATGCACAAGGCCGATACAAATAGGTTCCTTAGATTCATCAGATTTGAGGTATTATTTCTTAATTTTATGGTTTTCTAAAGCAAAGATAAGAGTTTTTTTTCACGATGCAAAATTATTTGTATAAATTTGCAGCAGAAATCATCACTCTTATTTTTTTCTCCTTTATCTAACACAAACTGCGAAAAAATATGAATTATAAATTGAACGACATGAAACGTCTCTCCATCCTACTTGTCATCCTTTGTATGTTCCACACAATGAAAGCAGCTGACCAAAGTGCACGATTGGGCAAGTGGGCCATCACGTATAGTGAAGCCAAAAGCTCGCTGAGAATTACTTGCGGAAACCATACGGTTTTGGATAATATCTGCCCTGAAGCTACGTATCAAGATACTACGGGAAAAACACATTACATCAGTTCCATCACGCTGCCTGCTCCTACCCTAAAGAAGGGAAAAGGAACACTCACATTGAACTTCTCGAAAAGCACAGAAGTACAATTCGCTATTGAATTCCAGTTGGTGGATGATTATCTGTTATGTAATGCAAAACTGAATTCTACCTCCTTACTGAAGAGTAATTACCTGGCTCCCATCTGCATCAGTCAATCCTATAGTCTCTTTTCTGCCAACGAGTCGAACCGTATGCTGAAAGTACCCTTCGACAATGATGATTTCGTGCGCTATCATCAGTATCCGTTTGGCAGCGAGATGACTTCTTTCGAGGTAGGTGCCTTCTATCAAGGAGAATCACGAGAGGGTCTCATTATCGGTTCTGTGGACCACGATCACTGGAAGAGCGGTCTTGTGGCTCGAACTTCCCAACAAGGTGAGGTGGAACGGCTTCGCGTCTATTCAGGCATGTCTCATCGAGAGACACGGGATGTGCTTCCTCATGGTTCACTTCAGGGAAACGAAATCCGCTCAGCCCGCTTTTTCATCACATTCTCATCAGATTGGAGAGATGGGATGGAACAATTTGCAAAAGCCTGTCTGAAGGTGGTTCCTGGACGACACAATTGGACGCAGGGAACGCCTTTCGGATGGCAGAGCTGGGGTGTGATGTCCGACAAGAATTCTTTCCAGGTTGATGTTGCTGTCAGCAAATATATCCACGAGATTTTACAACCAGCCGGCTTCTGCAACGAACAAGGAAAGATCGTGATGAGTATCGATGCTTGGGACAACCTCAACAATACGCAGAAAGATGAACTCTGCAAGATCTGCAAGGACAACAATCAGATTCCTGGTACTTATTGGACTCCTTTCTGTCTTTGGTGGGATGCTCGACGTATCATGAACAACAAACTTCCAGGCCAAGATAAATACATGGCTCACGAGTGTATCCTGAAAGCAAATGGTAAGTATTTGAAATATGATGGGGCTTATTGCTTAGATCCAACACACCCTGGTGTGAAGGCATGGATCGATGCGGAAATCAGCAAAATCAAGGCGCATGGATTCGAGTACCTGAAAGTGGATTTCACTGATAATGGGATGATACAGGCTGATTCCTACTACAATCCTGATGTCCACACAGGTGTAGAGGCCTACAACGAAGGATTCGCTTATTTCTGCAAAAAAACCGACGAAGGGACTCCCCTTTACATCGCTCTCTCCATTGCCCCCATTTTCCCTTATCAGTACGGCAACTCGCGACGTATCGCCTGCGACACATGGGGACGCATCAGCCATTCGGAATATAGCATGAATGCCATTAGTAGCGGTTGGTGGACTGGATTGCTCTACCAGTACAACGATCCTGACCATTGTCCCCTCATTGGCAATGATGATGCCTTAAAGACTACCCTAAACGAAAATCGTGCCCGCATCACCAATCTGATGTGTGCAGGAATGGCTCTCGTGTGCGACAATTTTGATATGGAAGACAAATCTGGTCGAGGTGATGCCCGTCTCTCGCGCGAGCGTGCCCCTCTGGTGATGATGAATCCTGAGGTGAACGCTGTAGGGCGTTTGGGCCGTTCGTTCCGTCCCATCTATGGTTATCACGAGTTCCAGGGCAAGCACGAGGGAGCCGAGAGTTTCTTCCAGTTAGACACGGAGGGATGTACCTATGTGGCAGTCTTCAATTACGGAAAGCAACCACTTCAGGGAACCTTGCCGCTGAAACTGTTGGGATTGAAGTCTGTTTCTGAGGTGCGCGAACTGTGGACACAAACGAAATTGGCATCCATCACTGAGGTAATTACCTATGATGTCCCCGCAATGGATGCCAGACTGTATAAAATAGTCATTCCGTAAGAAGGATGATTGTACTGGAGTCCTTCAGCCTCCCTCCCATATCAAACTAACTATTTATACAGATTGATTTCTGACAACTGGATTCTCGTATCTTTCTGCATCTTCAGGAATTCGAATTTGTAGTAGCGGAAACTTGCAGCATCTTTCACCTTGAAGATGTATTCCTGCTCGTTCTCGTCACGCATCGTCCAGTTGAATTTTCTTTCATCCAGTTTTGTCCAACTCTTCTTATCGTTGCTGCCTGAAACACGCCAATCCAAAGGATTACGACCTGGATAATAGTATGAATCTTCCGCAGATACCAGTCCGTACTGTCCCAGTCGGATAGGTTCTTTTGTGGAGACGATTAACGTATAGGGTAAATCGCTGGCATTATCATAGCACCACTTTGTGTAGTAGTGCCCATCGGCTATCATTTCAGCCGACTCATCATCAATGTTGGTTGGACCATCCACCAGTTGAATCTTCTCTCGTGTGTATTCTTTCTTTTCCTCTGTTTGAGCCACTGCACTCGTTGAGATTGTCATCGCAGCCAAGCCAGTAAGCATAATTCTCATCATACTTTTCATGTCCTTTTTTGTTAATTTTTCATCGCAAAGATACAATTCCGGATGATATAATCCAAAGTTTTTGTGTAACTTTGTCACAGAAAGTTGATTTTTATGGAAAAGTTTACAGATAATTTCTCTCTTGCACAAGAAATTTTGACTCGTATGGTAGAATTGGGGAAGACTCTCTCCACTGCAGAGAGTTGCACCAGCGGACGCATTGCTGCCACCCTTACTCAGGTGAGTGGAGCCTCCGATTATTTTCAGGGAGGATTGGTAGCCTATCAGGATTATCTGAAGGTTCGCTATTTGGATGTTCGTCAGGAGGATATCGATACGTATGATGTGGTCAGCCAGCCTGTGGTGGAACAAATGGTTCGAGGAGCCTGTCATCTTTTCCACACAGATTACGCCATTGCTTCTACTGGATATGCTGGAACTGGAGCCAATGGGATTCCTTCAGGAACCATCTGGATTGGATGGGGGTCGATTCAAGAGGTTCACTCCACCTGCCTTACGCTCGAAGAAAGACGGGAGAGGAACACGGCTCACGCCACGACACGAGCCCTTGAGTGTTTCCTGCGATTTCTGGACGAAACCCATTAAACCTTGCCTTCTTTCGAGGCACGTCTCATGATGTCTCTCTTATTACTTCAACACTACTTCAAGCCCATCGTATGCAGCCCTGAGTGGAGTGGGAAGATTGGCATCCAGTTCGGCTTTTGTTCCATGTAGTGAGCGAGCCATATGTGTCAGATACACAGGCTGATTAGGTTTTGGATTGTATCTATTGGTTGAAGTCAATACATCTACCGTCCTCTTTACCAATGCCACGCTGCTGTGGGTATAGAGTCGGAAGTCTTCTTCGTATTCCAGCCCCATCGTCGCCTCCATCACCAATGCGGTGATTGGCTTTCCTGACACATGGGCATCGATGCCTGCCATCCTTGCCGCTACAGCTGGTATTCCACCTGTATCTGTGGCATAAAGCATCCTTACCTCTCCTTTCTCTACCAGATAGATCAAGGTCTGCTCGCGCAGGTAACTGGTGGCGTGATTGGCTGGTAAAGGAGTGAAAGTGATGTCGCCCAAAGGGATAGGTTGGCCCGTACAGACAGGAATCACCAGCGGCTTTTCTATTTCCAGTTTCTTCGAGGCAGCCTGGAAACTCTTCTCCGCCTGATCCCACCACGTCTCGCTCACGTAAGCCGTGCGGATTCCCAGCGTCAAGGCTGCTTCCGCATTGAAATGATCGCCGTGTGAATGGGTGTAGAAGATCGTCTCAGGCTTCAGCCCTTCAGGAACCATGTCCATCGCCGTCTTGGTAAAGTCTATCAGGATACGGTTGTCCAGCAGCACGCTCGAGAGTCTGCGTAGTTCGCCCCGTTCATCCTTCCCGTTCCAATCTGCCGCTCCTGTCCCCAAGAAACGCAATCTGAGACCTTTCTCCACATCCTCGTTACTCGAAGACAGAGGATTCGCCTTCAGGCCGCTTGCCACTAATGCTGTTGCTGAGGCAGCTAAGAAATTTCGTCTGTTCATTGTCTTTCATGCTTTATTTCAAGGCAAAATAACAAAATATTCCTGAATTTTCAAAATCCCATGCCGCCTTTCTGACAGATTATTGCTACATTTGCAGACAGATTACTCAACACAAAGGATAATATGATACAATTCCAGTGTGATTACAACGAAGGGTGTGCCCCTGAGATTCTGCAACGTCTTGTTGACACCAATCTCGAACAGAACGAAGGATACGGAATGGATGCCCACTGCGATCATGCCCGCCAGCTCATCCTGCAAACTTGCGGACTCACAGCCCAACAGGCCGATGTTCATTTCCTGGTAGGAGGCACACAAGCCAATGCTACCGTCATCTCTTCTACCCTTAGAGCCCATCAGGGAGTCGTGGCAGCCCATACAGGGCATATCGCCGTCCACGAGACGGGAGCCATCGAGCATTCAGGCCACAAAGTGATTGCTCTCCATGCCCACAACGGTCTCATCACGGCCCAGCAAGTACGTCAGGCCCTCCTTTTCCATTTCAGTCAGGACGAACCTGAGCACATGGTCCAGCCAGGCATGGTTTACCTCAGTTATCCCAGCGAGTATGGCACACTCTATTCACGTCAGGAGTTGATTGACATCCGCAAGGTTTGTTCTGAGTATCAGATTCCGCTCTTCGTCGATGGAGCACGTCTGGGATACGGCCTTGCCAGCCCCCAGAGCGACATCACCCTACCCCAATTGGCCCGCATCGCAGATGTCTTCTATATTGGAGGCACCAAGCAAGGCGCCCTCTTTGGCGAGGCAGTCGTCATCACCAACGATGCCCTCAAACGCGATTTCCGCTACCATATAAAACAAGGTGGAGGAATGTTGGCAAAGGGCCGTCTGTTAGGCATACAGTTCGAGGAACTCATGCAGAACGACCTCTATCTCCGTCTCGCCCGTCATGCCAACGAACAGGCTCTCCGCATCCGTGATGCCCTGCTCAGAAAAGGATATCCTCAGGCAGTCCCCAGCCCCACCAACCAGCAGTTCTTCACCCTGCCCAACGACCACATCCAGCGTCTCCAGCAGCAGTTCGTCATCAGCGTCTGGGAACCCGTTGATGCCTCCCACACCACCGTCCGTTTCTGCACCAGTTGGGCCACACCGCCCCACAACGTTGATCTGCTCATTCAAGCGATAGAGGGATTGTAATGTTCAGCTCTTCTCTTGCTCACTATAAAGGATATGGAAGAGAATAAAATCATAATATATCAGACCGAAGACGGACAGAACTTCAATAGTCCGTCACATCGATAATATATACAAGGTTGAAGAATTGGCCAAGGAATCAACCTGTGCAAAAATTGCACAAGTTCGATTAGAAGGCGAAAGAACTGGTAAGTGCAAAATTTGCACATACCACTCGACATGGTGCACTAGAGGGAAAGACACAAGTTCAAGAACATATTCTTTACGATCTCGATGTCATCATATCCGTTGGCTATCGTGTTCATAGTAAACGTGGTACTGCCTTCCGTATCTGGGCACGAAACATCATCAAGGACTACCTCGTAAAAGGCTATGCCGTAAATCAACGAATCCATAGCGAGCAGATTACTGAAGTAAAGGACTTCTATACGAATGACCCGTTGGTTGCCCTGACGAAGGACTTTTCTTCATCCCATCTCGCCCATTTCTTTCGCCCTCCTGTTGAACTGCGTTCGACAAACCTCACTCGGTTTGTTCATAATAATAAGAATAGTCTATTCCCTTCATGAATATCTCGCGGTCGTCAATCTTGTCGGTAAGTGCTCCACGTAACAGTTCGCGAATCTTACTGCTATCCGTCGTATGGGTTGATACCATCGCATCAAGGTAATCTCGTTTGTCTATCTTACTCCAATCCACGCACCTTTTCAGACGTTTTTTGAATATCATGTCGAGCCAAATGCGTGTAGAGCGTCCGTTGCCCTCCATGAAGGGATGCGCTGCGTTCATCTCTACATATTTGTCAACAATCTCGTCGAAAGTTGTCTCTGGCATAGCCTCAACAGTCTTCAAATAGTTATGCAGATGCTCGGCTAAGCAGAATAGCGTATTGCCCTTTGCGATAGTTTTGGTACGTATCTTGCCTGCAAAGTCATACAGTCCTCCGAAAAGATAGGCGTGAATCTGCTGTAAAGCCTTCACTTTGCCCACATCCTTGTCAGCCACAAGGTTGCTTTCCCATAGCGTATAGGCTTTTTTCCTGCTTTGGCCGTCAAGAGTGTTTTCACTATATTTAAACCAATCGAGGAAGTCAGCTGTGTTCTTGGCTGGCAAGGTCTTTACCACCGCCTCTATATCTTCTTGGGCAAAGCAGTCAGTAGCATATTTCTTGCCATCTGCTGA